>CAKREJ010000032.1 GCA_934317185.1 uncultured Anaerobutyricum sp.
TGCATTAATAACCAGAGCTAATTCATACTTATTCATGGTCATTTGCACCTCCTTTTGGTCTTTCTGGCTCTCTTAAACTTTAAGAGAACAAGGATTTTTACACATTACAGTTGTCCATTATATCACAAAGCACTCTCAAACTCAAGTTTCATTTCTAAATTTTATTGTACAAAATTTCTTCTTATATAGTTTCTTTTTTATTCATTTTGCCATTGTCTGAATCTGCTCCTAATTAATATAGCCTCTAAAATTCTTCTCTACAAGCTTTCTTGGAACCATCACCTCCCGACCACATTTCATACATTGAAGTCTGAAATCCATTCCTACTCTAAGTAATTTCCATTCATTTGCACCACAGGGATGCTTTTTCTTCATTTTAATAATTTCTCCTACCTTAAAGTCCATTTTCTTTTTCTTCTCCTGTTTTTTATCTGCTGCTTTATGTTTCACTATACCAGAAAAAATTTTTTGCGTCAAAATCTTCGATGTTAATTGCCTGTATTTTCTTTCTCTTCCAACTCTCTTTTTAATCGTATTGTCTTTTTCATTTTAACAGACAAATATCCACCGGCACACAGCACCGTTAATACCACTATACTTCTTCCTGCTATTTTGATCAGCCTTGTGTTTTCTCTCTGATTTGTTTTTGTATTATTTTTTTTAAAATGACTACTATTTTTATAATATCCCTTTAAAGCTTTATTTTCCGTCACATAGCATCTTCTGGTATCTCCACAAATATCGGAATCTGTTTTATTCCCTGCCTTGTCCCAGGCAACATATCGTATTGTCTGCTTTTTCCCACTTTTTAAAAGTGTTTCCCTTATTGTATAATTCTCATTTAAGTCTTCTGGTTTAATTACTTTCTTTTGGACGTTCTTTGGTTTCCCCACACCCCCACTTTCTTCAATATACAGTTCTAACTTTTTAAAAGCATAATTATCCATTATACTGACCGTAAATTCATGCTCCATCCCCTCATAAATTTCCTTTTCCAGATTCCCGATTCTTACGGAAGGAGGTGTTCTATCTACAACAAAACGAAGCTTCTTCTCTTTGGAATCAGCCTGAAATGAAATCTGGTAATCTCCTTCTTTTTCAAAATAATCTTGTCCGAGATTGTATAACTTTTCATGCCATCCATACTTATGCGAAGCTTTATCAGTTATTATATATTGTTTAACATTCTCCTGATTTATTGTACTCCTATCCTCATTATCTCTTAATATAACAACTTTTGATTTTGTTTTCTTTACACACTGTTCTTTTAATATAATTTCTGGTGCTTCTCTTAAATAATGCTTATTTAACTCTTGCTTTACGTCAGTATCTAAAATAAATTCTGCTCCCCAGCGATTTATCCGAAAAACAAACTTATTATTATCTCTGAGCCTGTTTCCAGCTTTATCTGCGGCTTCAATAAATAATTGATAAATCCCATCCTTTTCTCTTACATTATCAAGATTATTCCATTGCCATTGTACTGTGTCAGCAGTAGTATTTATCTGTTGTTCATAATCCCATTCCTTTTTTGTGACCTCCTGACCATTTATCTTACATAAATGCATTTTAACAGCATCCATATCCAAAGATTTATCTTGACACAATACCTTCGGTGTTATAGATGAACCTTCATATATTTTATTATTCTCTATTCCTTCTACCGTCACTTTAGGAGATGTTGTATCTATTACAAATTCCTCTAACTCAGCTACTTCCGACTCATTTCCCGCTTTATCCATACAATTTACTGCGATATGATATTTCGCCTCTTCTTTTAAAGTTATTCTACCATAATATTCATCCCCTTTCTTCACATATTTCGTCGGTCCCTCTATATTAACCTTTCTCTTCCCATCAACCGCTTCTATATTATATTCCATCTTATCCCTATCGAAATTTTTATCCTTTATACAAAACTTCACTGTTTGCTCACTATTAAAATATTTTATCTCACTGTCTGATCTATCTGAAGCTTTTATTCTATCTTTTGACTTTACTATCCAATCTGCCTGTTCCAGATTAACAGATACTTCCGGGGCCACCTTATCAATAGTGAAATATGTGTTATCTCTCCATTCTGCTTTATTCCCTGCATAATCTGTTACTGAAAGCTGCACCGCATAATTCTGTCCATCTTCTTCAAAACAAACCTCACATTGATTTACTCCCTTTACCTGATTCCACTCTCCTATCCGATATTTAGTATTACTCCCATGAATATTCCACTTTACCAGCTTTGAATTAAAATTCTTTTCTTTTATTGTAACTATTGCCTTTCTTGAAGTATTATAATAACTTGTATCATTATTATGGTCATACGTCACTTTTATCTCTGGTTTTACTTTATCTATAACTATTTTCTTATCTAATATTTTTTTATCTATATGCCCCGCATTGTCTTCCATTTGTGCCTCAATTTCCATAGGTCCATTCCCATGTTTATCGAAATCTTCTGCACTTAACACCATTCTTTGCTCCTTTTGATAAACTATACTTTCCCCATCCCACATTACAGCATTCCCTACACTTTTATCCGCATATAGGCTCGTTTTATAAAGTCCGGATTGTCTATCCTCAAAACTTGCATAAATTGGCACCGATTTATCATAATAATTTATATTTTTCTCCTTATCTACAAAAAATGGTTCAGGAAGTTTAATAGATAGATTACTCACCTTATCGTGCAACTGTGCAGATTCTGATATTGCACCTTTACTTTCTATAACCTCTCCACTATTTCCACCGTAATCCTGTCCACAAACTCTTAAATACCCTTTAAAATTTTTCTGTTCTGGAGATATGGAAATTATTATCTCTGATAAATCTGTATTCTTTACAACCGAAGTTCCTCTGTCCACCTCTTTTCCCAATGATACCATTCCCAAAGCTGATAAATCTTCTTCTCTTTTATATCGATCAGATGCAACAAAACTATACTTTATCTTTTCAACTCCACTAATGGCATCCCTGACTCTAACACTGACACACATTTTCCCCGAACCAAAATATCGAAAAAAATTATAATTGTGGAATTTAAAAAAATTATTATTCACACCATTATCCAACACTTTAAAAATCAAATCTTCCGTTATATTATCTGTTCCCGTATACGCAAGTTCCGGTTTTGTACAATCATATGTAAATTGAGCTTCTTTTAAATCACTTATCTGCCCTGCTCCGTCCTTACTTCTAAGACCCAATGTATAATTTGCTTCCTGCTCTGCCCTTATACTTACTTCATTTATCCTTGTTCCTTCTTTATAATAAGACTCCCACTGCAACTCCTGTATTTGTCTTTCCAGCTTCCTCCATTCTTCCTTCATTGATGTCCCATTTGCATAAAACATTCTTCCTTCTAAACAAAAATCCTCTCTGTTAAAATTCTCTTCCTGAATTCTAATGATAATCTTTGGAATCTTTTGAAAATATCTTCGTTTACCCACCCTTCTTGTAATATTCTGATCATAAAAAACTTCCGTTATTATCGGCTTTTTTGTATCTACCGTACAAGTAGGACTTTCATAATATCCATCTTTCATGCAATTATCGGTTTCTTTGTCACTTTTTTCCGACACAAAAAGACTTTCTTCTCCCTGACCTTCATATTTTATTATGACCTTGTAATGTCCTTCCTCAAGATTTTTAATAGAGCAAAAGAACTCCTGACAAACTCCATTTTCATCTATATCTTTTCTTTCTAACTCTCTTCTTTCTACTAATCTCTTTATTTCAATTTCCTCTTCCGTATCATACTCTATTCGATACAACTCTATCTTTATGTCTTCAGGACAAAAATCATTTACTATATCCGTTCCCTTTAATTCGCCTTCTTCTAGTTCTCCCTTATCAGCTTCACTCCGATCCATTCTAATATGAATATTAATCGCATTTTCTTCTTTCATAAAAAGCTCATTATAAGAAGCCTTAATTTCCATACCATTATCTTTCAGCCTTTTATTAATATTCTCTGGAGAACGCCTTTCTTCCATAACATTAATAATCCCGGAATAATCAACAGACAATTCTGGAAAGGACGCCGCTTTTACAAAAATAGATTTGAAAAAACAAATCCCCATAATTCCCATAACAACAATTCCAAGCCTCCAAATTCCAAAAGAATTTCTCACATCTTATACCCCCTCTTTTTTACTATCCATCTCCTCTTTCTCTTTTATTAATTCTATTTTTTCCTCTGCATCCTTCAAAAATTGATATAAGCATTCCTTTCTTTCCGTTTCTACAAAAAGGTCTGTTCTCTTTTCTATCATTTCCAGTTCATTTTTTATCATTTCCTTATTTATTCTTTTATCTGCTAAAAATTCTTCTGCATAATTTGTAATTTCTATTGCAACTTCTTTAGAAATCAAATATAATGCTGAAATATCAGCTTCAGAGCTTTTTTCTGTAATCTCAAATTGATTCAATTTGTGAAGAGTTTTATAAAAGTCAAAAAAATCTTTTATTTTTCTTTCGCCGCTTTTATCTGTTCCGTTTATCAAAAATGTATTATAGTATTCTCCAATATCTGCATATAAAAGTGCCTTTCTCTTTTTATCCTCACTAAGCTGTCCCTTTTTTCTCTCCGATTCAAATATATTCCCAACCTCTCGAAACCACTTTTCCGATGCTCCCTTCCCTAAAGCACCTCCCATATCATAAAAATATCCTATTCCCAGTGCATAACAAAATTCTAAATATTCTTTTGGTCTGTTTTCTCTAAAAACGTCCAACACCGTTTTTTCTTTATAAAATGTCAGTATCAGACTCGTCAATAATGTAGCATCTTCTGTTCGAAAATTATTAGGAGAAATAAAATAATTTATTATACTCTGGTAAATTACTTCTCCATCCGGAAAAAGAGATAATGCCTGCTTATAACACCTCTCTGCCTCCTTCTTATCTATACTTTGTTCTGCTATTTCTACATATCTGACTGCTTCTTTTCGTCTGTAAGTCCGCGTCACCTGACTATATCCTAAAAGAGCCACTCCCAAAAACTGTAATAATAAAATACAACAAAAAAAATTCCTGCCTTTTCTCCTCTCTTTTTCTCTGTTTTTTTGCCATTCACCTTCTATGCACGAAAAAGCATAAGATAGCTCCTGACAATTCCGATACCGCTTCTCAGGTTCTGATTGTATGCACGTTAAAATAATCTCTTTCATTCCTGAAGACAGATACTTTCCCCAATATTTTTCCGGGTATATTTTATAAGGTGGCTCTTCAGGGTTATATCCAGTTAACAAACTGTATAATGTAACACCCATGCAATATATATCTGTTCGCTCATCGGTCTGCCCCATATTGCCATATTGTTCCGGAGCTGCATAACCTTTTGTCCCAAGATAAATCTCATCACAGGCAGCCGCCTTATAACAGTATTCCCTAGCTGTACCAAAATCTATTAGAACTAATCTTCCAGTCTTCTGTAGTATGATATTCTCTGGTTTTAAATCACGATAAATAATCGGCGGTGTTCTGGAATGCAAATATAGAAGCACATCACACAACTGTTTTCCCCACTCCAATGCTTTCTTTTCTTCTATCCGTCCCTTTTTTTGCAAAACTTCTTTTAATGTCTTGCCTTCAATAAATTCCATTACCATCCATATCACATCATTCTTCTCTATGATATCTATAATCTTAGGAAGTCCCGGATGACTGAGCTTCTTTAAAATATCTGCTTCTGCAATAAGCTGCCTGCTTACCATTTCATAATTTTCGCAATATTCTCTGCTGATTTCTTTAATTGCCCACTTTTGATCTAATCTTTGATGCACTGCAAGATATACCGTACTCATTCCTCCCCTGCCAAGCACGGACATTATTTTATACTTACCATCTAATACAAACCCCTCATTCAACATCCCTACATCACATCCATCAAATAAGTATCAACTTGTTTCCATTTTCTACTCTGCAATCTCGTAATCTGGCATTTTTATCTAATATCTGCCGGCTGTCTATACAAACCAGATTCAACTCCTTCGTATATAATTCTGCTTTACATTCTCCTCCCTCATATGCCGGTGTTCCTTCCTCTCTTTGTTTACCATGTTCACTTTCTATACTTTTTATTGTAATATAGATTTCCATTATAATATTCTCTATCATTGCGGCTTCTTCACACTTGAATTCATACCACTTTCCTATACCTGCAACAAAAATATCAACATACATCACTCTTCTCCTCCTCAAGAATGCCGAGGCATTCTTGCTGTAGGCTGTTGCTCACCACCTGTAGGGGGGGGTGAAGTCAGTTCACATCTGATATAATCGTTCTGTTATCTTCTCCTGACGCTCATAGTCATTCTTCTCTTCCACTGCCAATGCAGTCTGAAATTCTAAAAGCTTTTCTCCATAATAAGCAATTCCTCTTCCCGGAATTCCCTTTTGCGGCAAAACAGGAATCTGTATTATATCAAACGCTTCCGTATATGCATAAACATCCTTCATATAAAGACATATTTTTGTTTTAAAAAGTTCCGATAACCTCATCGATATATGCATACCGGAAAAAGCTTCTATGGACATTACGATAATCACACCCAGCTTTTCTCCTTCTCTCAAAATAAAATACAACTCATCTTCATATTTCTGGTATGTCTCCTCGCAAAATTCTGCAAATCCATCTAATATAATTAAAATCAAAGGAAATTCTTCCTCTTCCGTCTTTTTTTCTTTTTCTATATTTCTCTTATCTTTATACTGTCTGAAATTTCCACCCGAAAAAATCTTTTTTCTCTTTTTCAACTCCTCAGTTATACTTTTAAATAACTTTTCTAATTTATCTTCTTCATCCTCCTGTATTACAAGCTTTACCTGCGGAACAGAATAATATATATTCATTCCTCCTCCGTTAAAATCAAGAAGATATAAAGAAACTTCTTTGTGTAAATTATTGGTAAGAAGTGAATATATAAATGTTTGTAAAAAGGTACTTTTTCCTGATACACTCCTCCCACATATTCCTATATGTCCACTTTCTAAAAGCTTTAAAGAAAATACCGGTTGTTCCTGGTTTTCCGGATTATCAAAAACCCCTACACACACATCTAACTTACTTTCCAGCGAATCTTTTAACTTATGTAGCGAAGACTTCTTTTTTACTTGTTCTTCCTTCTTTATTCTTTCTATTCTTCTCTGCCTTAACACATCCTCCAGATATAAA
The DNA here is from genome assembly GCA_934317185.1 of uncultured Anaerobutyricum sp. GTDB lineage: Bacteria > Bacillota > Clostridia > Lachnospirales > Lachnospiraceae > Anaerobutyricum. Next base: position 7,175 of record CAKREJ010000032.1, read on the forward strand.
AAATGCGGCAATGGCTCCATCCATAATTCCTTACCTTTTCCATATCCCAATTTCTTCGCTGTTCTCGCAACATACATACTAATCGCCTGCAATTGCGTCATTTTTACCGCTGCCTCAGACTGTATATTTTCCTGCAAACTTTCTACTTCTTTATCTTTCTGATTCACAGAATAAGCCATTCCATCTATCTTAATCAGTTGTGCTGATAGTCTTTTATCTTTCTTTTGGAATAATGCTCCACTCCAACCTGCCTGAAATAATTCATACACTTCATCATTCCCCACCTGAAGATACCCTCGCCCGGTCTGTGTAATCTTACAGGCATCCGTATTATGAAGCATATCCATGCTATCCTCTCTCTCCTGAACCTTCAGACAAATACGAAACCGGGAATTACTCCATATTTTATCATCTACCACACCTCCCGGCTTTTGCGTTGCCAAGATCAGATGAACTCCCAAACTTCTTCCCACCTGTGCAACACTGATCAATTCCTGCATAAATTCCGGCTCTGCTTTCTTTAATTCTGCAAACTCATCTATAATAATCAATAAATGCGGAATAGGTTCCCCTACGCTGCCTGCCATATACCGTTTTGTATAATCATTAATGTTATTTACCTTTGCTTCTTTAAATATTTTTTGCCTTCGTCTGTTCTCACTCTTTATTGATATCATCGCCCTATATGCCTGTCCATCTGATAAATTCGAGATTTTTCCTGAAATATGCGGTAATTCAGAAAATAATCCTGCCATTCCTTCCCCTTTATAGTCAATTAATAAAAAACTGACGGCTTCCGGACTAAAATTAACAGCCATTGACAATATAAACGTCTGTAATACTTCACTCTTACCAGAACCAGTAGTTCCTGCTATCAGTCCATGTGGGCCGTGATATCTTTCATGAATATCCAAATAACAGGACTCATTTTCCGCCTTTTTCCCTATCAAAACTCTTGCGGTTTCAAAAATTTTATTTTTCTCCCATCTCTTTTCTATCTCTAAATCTTCTATATTTTTTGCTCCATACATTTCCAAAAAACTAATACTCTCCGGCAATCCTGTTTTTTCTTCTACTTCTGCTACCCGAACTCCTGAAATGCTCCTCAATAATTTATCTGCCACTTCTTTTGTCGTATAATCAAACTCTATTCCCTGCTTTTTCTGACTATGTCTGTCTATCTCATACTGTCCGGTAAACTCTTCATTTACCTCCAGTACCAACTTACACGTATTAGGAAGACTGTCTCTTTCACGGACAATCCATATTACCGTCAAACCATAATACATATCCTTATTAAAAATATATTTTGAAAACAGTTCTCCCTCAAGGAATCTATAATCCGTAATAAACAAAATATAATGCGGTAAGGATGTTCTTAATTTTCCTGTCTCTTCTCCATTTGCCCTGTCTCTGAAAATCTGAAATAATTCATAAAGTAATCGCCTGGCTTCATGCTGACAGGTTGCTATATATCTTCCCTTTCTATCGCTATTCCATATATGAGGAAGCCACCTGCAAAAATCCCATTCTCCAAATTGTTCAACCTTATTACTATCGTATATACACCCAATTTTTACTTCCGTATAACAATTGCTTAATGCAATCTGTAGTATAATACTCCTTATCAATGCCATACTTATCTTTTCTGATCTTCCTACAATCCCAACCTGATTATATTTTTCTATATTAAGGAGTATCGGTACATTATGCAGCGTCATATAATGCCTTTGTATTTCTTCTGCTTCTGTCCATAACAAATTCTCTTCTGCTATACATTCCTCTTGCAAAAGCTCTATTTCCATAGGGAAATTCATATCACCTATTCCGATTCTGTGCATCAAAAAATCTTTATGATACGGATTTCGATTCCATAAGTACATTTTCAGCAGAGGATTATCCAAATAAGCATCTATAGGTAAATATCTGCTCTGTATTATCTTTTTAGTTGCATCATACTGTTTTTTTATGAAAAGATCCTTTTTCTTTAAATATCTTTTATAATCATATATCTTTTTCTTCGTCTTTTTCTCTTGCTCTTTTTGTTCATACCGTCTCAAGATTATAATCCACAAAGCAGAGCTTAGCACTGACATCACTGCCATAAATAAACCAGAATACACATACACGCCAGCCTGATTCTGCTCCGCTTTGGTTCCCCAAATTAAAAACAAATTCATCCCAAGCATCGGAATCATCATGTTAAGCATTGAGCCTATATCTATAAATAGGGAATGCTTCTTTTGTGTATCTACTATCGGCGGTGCATCAATTCGTACTCTCTTTTTTTCTAATTCTTCCATGATTCTTGGTGCCCGATGAAAATTCTCTTTTTTTACTGTTAGAATACTACTTCTTTCTTCTACTTTATCACCCAGATTAATCTTATTTAAATAATTCGATTCTCCATAAGCTGCATTTTCATCTTCTTCCGCTTCCAGTGCAATATATTCTCCCAGGAATACAAGAGTTATATTAAAATAATATATAATATCTCCATATACTAATTTCTGACTTTTTTCCACAAACAATTCATTAATATATACTTCCGCATCTCCGTTATTATTAACTATCCAATTATTCTTTTTATATAAAAACTTAATCGTCTTCTCTTGATTCGTACTATTCTCTCTTATTATGATATTACTTTTCCCTCTAGCTATTTCACACTCCTTTAATTCAAATTTATGGTACATACTCCAGGCAGCTTTATGATATACAAGTTGTATACAAATCTTTCTATCCCCAATAAATACATCATATTTCCTTTCTGTATGTAATCTATATAAAACAGCTTCGCCCTTAATCTGTTTTTCCAACTGAAAAAACTGTTCTTTTTTTAGTTTATATTTTTCTGTTTCGCCAATATACCATTCTTTCGATATATTATTTAATTTTAAAAATACCGTCTGTTCTAAAACAAAATCGTCTTTTGGTAATAATATCTGGCAACTATTACCTTTATCCAAAGAAAGATGAAAACATCTACATCGTCTGTCTCCGTAAACAAAAATTAAAAATCTCATAGCATCTTTACTCCTAAAGTGGTATACTATTTAATCAAATAAAAATAAAGGAGCTGGCCCATGATTGCAAAAGACGATATCGTTATACGAAAAGCCATTTTACATATTTTAGACACTACCCACGGAGAGTGTATACTCTCTAATACTATCTTAGACCCAGGTCCGGATCTGCATGATTTTATTCGAAATCACATTTATAAAATTGTATCCAGCGATGACACTAAGAACTGTGAATTTGATCCTGAATACTCTCCCATCTACTCTATTCTGGAAACCTGGGATGAATCAGACGAAACATCTTTTATAGAAACCAGTCAGGCTATTGCAAATAAATTATATATTGCTATGGGAGAAGGCTTAGATATACCTGCTGCCGATCTATTATTCGTAACCTTCCAAGCTGAGGGTACTATTTATCTCGCTCTGTTAAAAATGAACTACAAAGATAGTTATACACATGAAGTCACAATTGACTCTTCTTATGAACTCCATAAGACTGTCGATGCCGAAGACAATATTATACCTGCATCCGCTTCTGATGAAGATGTTGCTAACACTATGGATAACATAACAGATACAACTTCTGATACTCCAGTTATTAATACAGGAATCATCAAAACACACTCTCTTCTTCCATCTGCAACTTCAAGAATACCCGAAGCGGTAATCATTAACCTGTCGGATTATCATATAAAGCTTCTGGAAAAGCGTTATGAAATTAATGGTGAAAAAGCCTTCTATTTATCAGAAAACTTTTTAGTATGCCGGACCAGTATTCCTCCCAAAAAAAAGTTGAACATTCTGACACGAGTTATTAATAATATCTCCAATAAATATGATGGGGCAGATTTAAAAACAAAAATGGATACAAAAAGTGCCTTGCAAAAAGAATATGTGGATCGGCAATCTTTTGATGTCGAAGAAATAGGAAACAAACTTTTTGGAAAAAGTCCTGAGAAGAAATCAGAATTCGACGAAAAAATGGAACAGTATGACTTGCAATATGATAACTTTACTGTTACCAATGAAAGTACTGTAAAGAAGTTAGAAAAACAGGTTATGGTAACCGACAGCGGAATTGAAATATCCATTCCTATGGAAACATATAATAAACTGGCCAACTTTGAAGTACAGACAGATGTAACCGGTAAATCAACCATTATTATAAGAAATATAGATAATCTCATTCTAAAATAACAATGCGATACCCTATTACCAGTAAATAAAAACCTCACACACAAAAAACATCGCAAGTCTGCTGTTGCTTATCTTTTGTGTGTGAGGTTTATTATATTACGTCAAAAGCACAATCTACTATTTGTTACTTCTTCTCCAAATCTTCATCTTTTCTGCTTCTTTAATTAATTCATCTCTGAAATCTGGATGTGCAATACTGATTAACGCTTCTGCTCTCTCCCAGGTAGACATACCTTTAAGACATACCTTACCAAATTCTGTTACTACATAATGTGTATTTGGACGAGTATCTGTTACTGTTGAACCTTCTGCTAAAGTAGGTCTGATTCTTGTATGTTTTACACCATCTCTGGATGTAAATGTGGAAGAACAACAGATAAAGCTCTTACCACCTTTAGATAAATATGCTCCCTGAACAAAATCAAGCTGTCCGCCTGCACCACTAATCTGTTTTACTCCGGCACTTTCTGCATTAACCTGACCATATAAATCAATATCAACTGCATTATTGATAGAAATAAAATTATCAAGCTGTGCAATCGTCTTGGAACCGTTAGTATAATCAACAGGAGCACTCATACACTCTGGGTTATTATCCAAATAATCGTACATCTTCTTCGTTCCTGCACCAAATGCATAGACCTGACGACCTCTATCAATATTCTTCTTCGATCCATTAATCTTTCCAGCCTTAGCAATATCGACAAATGCATCAACATACATTTCTGTATGTACACCTAAATCCTTCAAATCAGATTCAGCAATCATAGAACCTACTGTATTAGGCATTCCACCAATACCAAGCTGTAAACATGCTCCATTTGGAATCTCTTCTACAATAAGCTGAGCAACTGCTCTATCAACCTCTGTTGGTGGAGCTCCTGCTCCTAATTCACCAATGGCAGGATTCTCTCCCTCTACAATGTAATCTACATGTGAAATATGAATTCCTTCTTCAAATCCGCCCAGACACCGAGGCATATTCTCATTAACCTCTACAATGATAACATCTGCAGTCTCACAAACTGCCATCATATGAGATGCATTCGGTCCAAAGTTAAAAAATCCATGTTTATCCATTGGAGCTACCTGGAACATTGCAACATTAAGATGTCTGATATTCTCTCTGTAGTAACGTGGAAGCTCTGAATACTTTAATGGGGAATAAAAAGCAAAACCTTTACTGATTGCCTTTCTCTCCAGTCCACCCATGTGCCATGAATTCCATGTGAAATGGTCTGCCACATTATCTACTTTAAAAATCTCCGGTTCTCTTAATAAAATTCCTCCACGAACCTTTACATCTTCCAGCTCCTCTGCTCTGGCTGCTAATGCTGCATCCAGGGCAGCCGGTGTACCTGTTGTCCAACCATAATCTATCCAATCATGGGATTTTACTACCTTAACCGCTTCTTCTGCTGTAACAAGTTTTTGTGCATATTCTTTAATGAAACTCATGCTTCTCCTCCTAACAACTTCTGCTCTTGTTAAAAAAATATCATGAGTATATTTTACCACCGTTGCATACCACGGTCAACCTAAATCACCCTCTAAAACCTTATATTTTACAATATTTTTGCTAATCTGTTCTTATATTTCTGAGAAATTGGAATAACTACTTTTTTATTTAGACAAAATATATTTTGGGTCAGATCTGCTTTTTTGACACACATAAAATTCACGATATAACTACGATGGCATCGTATAAAATATTCCGGAAGACTTCCTTCCAGCTTTTGAAGCGAACTATAAAAAGAAATCTCTTCCTCTTGCATATGCACTATGATCTTTTTATCTCTTGCTTCTAAATAACATATATCTGTATAGCTAATATAATAAACTTCTCCTCCTGTTCGAATCTTTAACAGCTTCCCTTGAACTTGTCTCCTTTCTCTATCTTTATAACAACACGACAAAAGTTTACGAATCATCTTTGCAGCTTTTAAATATGCATATGGTTTTAAAAGCAGCATATCCGGTGAAATTTCTGGGAGTACATAACACTCCGGTGGAATCTGACTATCACATAAAAGTAATAATCTTGCATCAACAAATCTTGTCCTTATGTATTTCACTTTTTCTAAATCTTCCAAACCTGATATTTCTGCTATAATCAGTTCTGGGGATTGTACTCCTCTTATATATGATTCATCATAATCCATATCTCCTATAAAGCTATACACAAATTCTTCCTTAATAAACTTTAGATATTCTTTGCATAATTTCCCCCAAAACGCTCCTTCTCTTTTATCATGGCAAAAAATTAAGACAGATACCATAACATCCTTTACTACTTCACACTTTACGCTCTAACTGATTATATTATTTTTTAATGCATCTGCCACCTGCTTATTCTGTGCTTCTGCCACCTGATATTCCTGTGCAATGGATGTAAGATGCTGAGCCTCCTCCTCTATCATCTTACACATCTTATTAATATCTGTTTCCAACCCACTAAACTTTTTAATAAATGAACTACTTGCTTCTCCGCTCCAAATAGAGCTGCTAATTCCCCTCACCAACTGAAGCATATCTGAAGTAGTACGCTTCACACTTTGTCCGGTCTGTTGAAAAGAAGATGCCGTGGCCTTCAACTTTTCAGGAGTCACATTAATCAAATCCGTCATACAAAACCTCCGTTCTACTTTTTAACTTACTGCTGTAGCCTCATTCTTCTTCTCTGCTTTATTATATATTGCAATAATCTTCTCTAGTATCCATATAAAATCTAAAATTGTTTTAAGTAAACCCTGCATTTTTTTAATATCTGTCTTTAGTTGTTTTACATACTTCTCCTTTGCAGCTCCTTCCCACATGGAATTAAGGCTATTCCCCAATGTTTCCAAATCTGTAATCTGTGTCTTTAAAGAATTACTTAATGCCATCAGTGATTGTTTTTTATTAGATATTTCTTTTGTTGAAGCAATAATCTGTGCCATAAATGCCTCCTCTCATATCTTTGTTAACCGCTGCAAAAGTATTATAACATATTTTTATCTAATTTCCACCTTTTTTGA
>CAKREJ010000033.1 GCA_934317185.1 uncultured Anaerobutyricum sp.
GTGTGAATCAAAGATTTTATGGGGGAAAGAACAGGGTAGAAAGCTTTCCTTACTTGAGATTATAATGCCTCAGCTTCCGGGACAGCGAAGAATCTCTTTAAAGCAAAGAGAAGGGGAAATGAAAGCTGTTAAACGACAGATTATGTTGAAATATCAAAAGCAGGTAGAACATTTACTCCTTATACTCAGTGAGGGAGAGCCGGATAGCGGAATTAGAAAAGAGGCAGAAAGTTATAAGGATGTATGGTTTCTTGACATAAAAACAGGCAGACTTTATATCTATGAGTATCAGGTGGCAAAATATTGTGAACTGGAAGATAAGCTTGAAGCTTTCACCCAGAAGTATTTACAGGAAAAAGCAATAGAAGAAAGAAAAGAGCTGCGTAAGCTGCTGACACCGGTAAATACAGGATTAATTGTCATTAACATACTCGTCTTTGTCGTACTATGCTTCTTCGGAGATACGACGAATGCAGACTTTATGGCAGCACATGGAGCGATGGACTTGGTGGACGTAGTAGAAAAAGGTCAGTATTATCGTTTATTTACTTCGATGTTCCTCCACTTTGGAGCAGATCATCTCCTGCAGAATATGCTTATTTTAGCATTGATCGGATGTAGATTAGAACGTCTTACCGGCAAGCTTGCCTATCTTATTATATATATTGGTTCCGGTCTTACCGGAGCAATAACTTCTATCATTTTTACACTCGGAGCCAATCCTGATACGGTAAGTGCAGGAGCTTCGGGAGCAATTTTTGGTGTTATGGGTGGATTACTGTTTTGTATATTAAAAGATGTGATTCAAAGAAAGCGTTATCATGTAGAGGAAATAGGTTTAACGGGAATGATATTCATGGTTTGTTCCGCACTGTCCTATGGTTTCTTTTCTACAGGAGTAGATAATGCCGCACATATAGGAGGACTGGCAGGTGGTATTTTGCTAACAATGCTTTGTCATTTTTTTACTGTAGTGCGTCACAGCTTACGGAAGTAAAGCTGGAATGCATGGGGCAGCGTAGTATAAAAAGTATAAAAGCAGATGCTTTGTGGAGTAGTAAAACACAAGGCATCTGCTTTTTTAATAAATATTTTGTCTGCAATTCTCCAGATTCTATATAAAACAATGCTATAGAGCTAAGAATAATGATTAATCTCCGAAGGAGATTCCTAAATGCTTGGCCTGAAGTACGATCTGGTCATCAGGAGAAACATATTTTAACTTGCCGGCTGTTTTCTCCAGTGGAAGGGTTGCTACTTCATAGCCCTTCATAATAAGCAGCTTGCCGTAGTCTTCTTTGGCAATCAGCTCAGCAGCGGCAACACCAAGACGGCTTGAGATTACACGGTCAAAAGGATCCGGACTTCCGCCTCGCTGTGTATGTCCCGGAATGGTGACACGCACCTCAAGGCCGGTTGCCTTCTCAATCTGGGATGCGAGTTCGTAACCAACCGTAGAATATTTGCGTTTGGCAAGTTTATTCTTGTACTGCTTTTTCGATAGCTGAGCATCTTCTTTTGATATTGCACCCTCTGCGACAGCAAGAATCGTGAAATGTTTGCCCTGTTCATTGCGTCGGTTGATCGCAGAGATAACGTGCTGTAAATTGTAAGGAATTTCAGGGATGAGGATGATATCAGCTCCTCCGGCAATTCCGGCGTGAAGTGTAACCCATCCTACTTTATGTCCCATCAGCTCTACAATAAATACACGATTATGAGAAGCTGCGGTTGTATGGATGCAGTCGATCGTCTGAGTGGCAATGTCTACAGCACTCTGGAAGCCGAATGTCATATCGGTTCCCCACAGATCGTTATCAATTGTTTTGGGAAGGGAGACAATATTAAGTCCTTCTTCTCTTAAAAGGTTAGCAGTCTTCTGGCTGCCGTTACCACCGAGAACAACAAGGCAGTCTAAGTCAAGATAGCGATAAGTTGACTTCATGGCTTCCACTTTATCAAGACCGTTTTCGTCTGGAGTTCTCATTAATTTGAAAGGTTGACGGGATGTTCCGAGTATAGTTCCGCCGGTTGTCAAAATGCCGGAGAAATCTTTGGAAGTCAGTCGCTTGTAGTTGCCGTAAATTAATCCCTTGTAACCATCCATGAAGCCATAAATCTCAACAGCTCCTTCAAGAACATTAAGACCCTTTACAACACCACGCATGGTAGCATTTAAACTCTGACAATCTCCACCGCTGGTCAGCATACCAATTCTCTTCATTGTAATCTCCCTTCTTACAGAAAAAACCTGGCAATCAAAATTCTTACAGTCAAAATTCTTACAGCCAAAGCTCCTTCTGCAATTCATGCAATAATTAATCTGTCGTTTTAATATTTATATCTGCAACTATTTAGAAACTAGGATAAGGTCATATTTAAAGTTCTACTCGTCCATCTAAAGCTCTGGAAAGCGTCACTTCATCAATGTATTCTAATTCCCCACCGATAGGAACGCCACTGGCAATGCGGGTTACCTTGATACCAAGAGGCTTTACCTTTTTGGTGATATACATCGCAGTAGCCTCACCGTCAAGACTTGAATTTGTAGCAAGAATCAATTCCTTTACTTCAGGATTTTTAAGACGTTCCTCAAGCTCTTTGAAACGAATATCATCCGGCCCCTTTCCAAGACTTGGAGCAAGCGTTCCCTGCAGAACATGGTAAACACCATGATACTGACCGGTTTTTTCGTACGCTGCCAGATCCTGCGTATGCTCTACAACCATAATCGTACTGTGATCTCTTTTCGTACTGGCACAGATAGGGCATACTTCCGAATCCGTAAGCGTACAGCAATATTTGCAATAGCGAATATTCTCCCTCGCACTGACAAGAGTCTGTGCAAGGTGATGCACATGCTCCTCGGGCATATTGATAATGTGAAAAGCAAGACGCTGTGCAGACTTACTTCCAATACCGGGAAGTCTGCGAAGCTCTTCAATAAGGTTAGTAATCTGCGTACTATAATAGTTCATTAAAATCCAAATCCTCCACCGAGGCCACCGGTTAATTTGGACATCTGTGCCTGAGTATCTGCCTCCATAGCACGGAAAGCTTCGTTAGTAGCAGCCATAATAAGATCCTCTAACATTTCGATATCATCAGGATCTACCACTTCTTCCGCAATCTTAATAGCAGTAACTTCCTTCTTACCGGAAACAGTAACAGATACAACACCGCCTCCGGCAGTTGCCTCATAGGATTTCTCCTCTAAAGCCTTTGTTGTCTCAGCCATCTGCTTCTGCATCTTCTGAGCCTGCTTCATTAAATTGTTCATGTTTCCTGGCATACCACCAGGGAATCCACCTCTTTTTGCCATAATAAAAAACCTCCATAAAAATAAATAGTAAAAATAAATAATAAGTGACTGTCTGTCAAATAATCAAATAATAGAATCAAAACTGCATGACCGATACGATCATATTAAGATATGCTATTTGAAAATGACAGAAATTATTCAAAAATAACAGTCTGTTTTATTTTGCTTAAATCAATGTAGTTAGACTGCTCCGTCATGTGCTGTGAACCGGACGTACATTCAAAAGTTACCACCTTTCCGGTCTGTTCGGCAACAAGCTCCGACAAAATATCCAGATTTTTGTGATGATCTCGCTCGAAATATTCCTTTGCCAGACTATTCGTAGTAAAAATAAGCTGCAAAATATTACTGCTATCTGCTACAGCGATTCTGGCGGCACGGAGAAACTGCTGCATTGGCATAGAAGTCTGATTCACGATGTCATTCCAACGGCTTGCGATCGCTCGCAGATCCTCAGCCTCCGCAGGAGAAAAACGCTTTGCCAACGCTTCTTCCGGAGAGACTGTCTGCGTTTCTTCTGAAGCTAGTGGCGGTGTCGATGTTCCCGGTAAAGAAGCTCCCGAAGCACCGGACAGATTCCCTGCACCTGTTGCCGGCATTACAGAAATACCATTGGCAACCTGTTCTTCTAGCTGCCTGATACGTGCAAGGAGATCCTCCAGTGTATCAGACTCCGTTTCCGGACGACAAAGCTTAATAAAGCCGACCTCTAAAAGCACACGCTTCTGCGTTGCAGTACGAATCTGGTTCGAAAGCTCAGAAAGCAGACGAATATAACGCAAAAGACAAGTCGTATCCACCAAAGAACATTCTTCCTTTAATGCAGCAATGGTTTCTCTGGACATATCAAGACTCTCCTCGGCACCCTCCTGATCTTTCAAAATAAGAAGATTACGCAGATACCAGAGAAAATCTGCAAGAAACTGCGAAAGCTCCCGACCCTCCGTGATCATGTTATCAATAATATCAAGAGCAGACATGGAGTCATGCCGGAGAATGCTTCGGAGCAGGGTACTAAAGACAGAAGTATCTGCAGTTCCTAAAACTTCAAGAACATTCTCATAGGTAAGCGTCTGCCCGAGATAAAATGCGATACACTGATCAAGAAGACTAAGAGCATCTCGCATAGAACCATCCGCAGCACGGGCGATATAACGGAGAGCTTTTTCCTCTACATCTATCTGTTCCTTTTCCATTAATGACACAAGATGTCCAGTGATCGTATCAATGGAAATTCGCTTAAAATCATATTTTTGGCAACGGGAAAGAATAGTAACAGGAATCTTATGTTTTTCCGTTGTGGCAAGAATAAAAATAACATAAGAAGGAGGTTCTTCTAATGTTTTCAGCAGAGCATTAAAAGCTCCGGAAGAAAGCATATGAACCTCATCAATAATATATACTTTATAACGCCCCTCAACCGGGGAATATTGAACCTGCTCCCGGATATCCCGGATATTCTCCACACCATTATTAGAAGCCGCATCAATTTCTAAAACATCAAGGGAACTCTGGTTATTAATTGCCCGACAGGAAGGACAGGCGTTACAGGGGTTCCCGTTAACCGGATGTTCACAGTTGACTGCCTTCGCAAAAAGCTTCGCAATAGAAGTCTTACCGGTACCCCGGGTGCCACAGAAAAGATAAGCATGCCCTATTCGGTTGTAAATAATCTGATTTCTCAATGTCTGGACAATGGCATCCTGCCCTTTTACTTCGTCAAAGTCACCTGGACGCCACTTCCGGTATAAAGCCATATAGCCCATCGAATCACTCACTCTCCCAGAAAAATATGCAAAAATATGCTTACAACATTTTAGCATATCTACAGGCATACAGGCAACTACTGCTTTTATAAAAAATTTGTATCCAATGTCTTGAGAAATTCTGTAAAGCGGGATAAGAAAATATGCCGCTCTTCATTCTGAGAAAGAACTTTTTGGAGCTTTTCCAGAGTTTTTGGAGGAATCCAGCTCTTTCTGTGGTTATAATATTGATTCGATATTTTCCAGAACTTTTCCGGATATAAAAAAAGTAAATACAAGAAAATAAAATCTTTTTCAGCGAGCTGACGATAAATAGAATAGCCGGAAATAGCAGCCTCAAAAAAAGAATAGTCGTAATGATTCTTCTCCAGCGTTTTCCGCAAAAAAAGATAAAAATCCAGAAGATACGGCTGATAGCACAAAGCTTCAAAGTTTACGGTTGCCACAGAATAATCCGGTAAAATAAGTACATTATGATAATGATAAGCACCGTGACATACGCCCCAATCCGTCTGCGTAAGTTCATGCTCTGCCCCATGAAGCAGAGCTAAGGCATCAGAGGCCTCCCTGTAAAATGCATCAAAACAATTCATATAAAGAAGCTCAAAGTCATTTTTCCCACGAACCTTCCCGACAAACTTACGAATAGAGCGAAGTTCCCTGTTTTTTCGTTCAAAAAGATGACTGATTGTTTCTATTTTCAGGTTCTCAAAAGGAACTTCGGAAATAGAAGAGGACACCTTATGTAAAAAGGCAAGATTGCGGCAGGAAGCAGCGACATCCGACAGATTGTGGCAATCACATTCCCGGCCTTTAAAATAATGCTTTAGAACAAAGGGGGTGTGGTAGCGGTCGTAAGTAACCAGACTGGCCTCTTTTGTAAGAAAATAACGATCCGTAGAGGAAAATCCTGCCTTAGCAAGCTTTTCCTTCCATTCATATTCCAGAGCAAGCTTCTGGAGGGAGCCGTGATACTCCTTTAATAAGGCAAGTCCCTGTTCTGTCTCGCACTGGAAAGTTCCCCGGCTTCGAAAAGTGGACAGAACTTCTACATCATATTGCTCTAATAGTTCTTTGTATTTTTCACTCAAAAAAATCCCTCCAAACATAGATATGTACTCCGAGAATCTCAACATACCGGTCTTAGCGGCGGATTTTCAGGGAGTACATATAAGACAGACAACAGATTACATGGTAAATATGGTCTATCCTATGTGTAAGAGAGAGAGGTTATGTGTAAAAATTATTGAACTTCCTCATAAATTTTCAGGGCAAGCTCTTCAAGCTTTTCATATTCATTTAATTCCGGATCATTTAGCACCTGTGCAAGCAGTGCATTAAGAATCGCACCGATGATCTTTCCCTCAGAAATACCGAGAGCCTTTAACTGATTTCCGTTAATCTTTAAGTCTTTTAAAGTAAGACAGTCATGTGCAGCAAGAATCTCATGATAAGCTTCCCGTGTCTCTTTTAAAGCAGTAAGCTTCTTCAATCTCATAAAGTCACTTTGTGCGGAGATATCCGCCTCCATCACATCAAGAAGATAAGGGAAAAGGCTTTCTCCGACCGAATGAATGACTCTTCTTACATGCTTACGTCCCGTACCTAAAGAATCATGAAAGCGGATATCGTGATGTGCGATCAAAGTCGTAACCATTTGAATCGTCTGATTATCGAATTTAAGCCGCTTAAGGATAGACTTCGCAAGAATCGCTCCGGCTTCATTATGATTATAAAAATGGTCGATTCCGTTCTCATCGGTAGTACGAGTTTCCGGCTTTGCAATATCGTGAAGCAGCATAGTCAGACGGAGAACAGGATTTGGAGCAATCGCTTCCACCGCATGAATCGTATGCTCACCTACCGAGTAAATATGATGCGGGTTATTCTGAGGTGTCTTCATCATACGGTCAAACTCCGGCAGAAATACACTCGTAAGACCTGTCTCACAGGCAACCCGGATCATCTCCGGATGTCCGGAAATCAATAACTTTAACAACTCTACCTGAACACGCTCCGCACTCACATCTTTAAGAAATGCATGCTGTGCTTCAATAGCAGCCCAGGTTTCTTCTTCAATCTTAAAATTCAACTGTCCCGCAAAGCGGACTGCACGAAACATTCGAAGAGCATCCTCGTCAAAACGTTCTGCTGGATTACCTACACAGCGGATAATACGGTCATTCAGATCCTGAATGCCACCGAATAAATCCACCAGTCCCTTCTCCTCATTATAGGCCATCGCATTAATCGTAAAATCACGACGCATCAGATCTTCCTTCAGACTGGAAGTAAATGTTACTTCATTGGGCCGTCGATGATCCTCATACGTTCCATCAATTCGGTAAGTCGTCACTTCATATCCAACCTTATCCATCATGATCGTAACCGTACCATGCTTTAAGCCGGTATCAATAGTTCTTGGAAACAAAGCCTTCACCTGCTCGGGCAGAGCAGAAGTCGTAATATCCCAGTCTGCCGGTTCCTTGCCAAGAATAGAATCCCTTACACAGCCACCGACAACAAACGCTTCATAACCGTGAGCAGAAAGCGTCTTAATAATATCAGAGGCATGTTTTGGAATAGAAATATGCATGGGGCAATCCCCCTCCTCTCAAAAAATGTTTTATCTCGTTATTGTCATGATTATAACATATAATCGGGTGGACGAAAATAAGGAAATAGCCGGGAAAAAGGATCGCAGACCGCAGTAAAAACAAAAACTCGTATTAACATTTGCCATTTTTAAGTAAATTTCTGTTATAAAGCACATATAAATAAAATAACATTAGTGTTTGGGATTATCAGTATGGTTCAAAGTGCAAGAAAGCAAATATATCGTATCGTGCGATATTTCATATGGACAATTATAGTAATTATCTACATCACAGCCTGCACACCCACCTTTCCTGTAAATGAGTTTCGCATCAGCAAACTGGGAAATAAAAACAACGATCAGGAAGTAAAATACGAAATCTGCACAGAAAAAAATATTCCCAAACGCCTGCAAAGCATTCTGGAAAAGAGAAAAAAATATCCGGGAACATTTGCATATAAAAATTCGAAATATACATATCTGATAGTCTGTTACGGAGAAAAACCATACAGCGGTTACAGCATCCGGGTAGAGGAATGCTGGAAAGATAAGGAGCAGCTTTATCTTAAGACACAGCTTATCGGACCGGCGGCAGGGGAGGAAGTCGTAGAAACACTCACCTGGCCTTTTTTAGTTGTGCGTTGCGGGCGGACAGAGCACTTATGCCGTATTGAATCATAAATCATCCGAAAAAAACATATACTAAAAACATATACTGACAGGGAAGAATAGTGAAGACCAAACGCCGGGCAAAGTATGCCTATAGCAATATATTGTAGTAGTGGAGGGTATTTATGAAGGTTGAAAAAAAAGCAGTTCGTTCCGGTATTTTAAAATTAGAGAAAAATGTGCAGATTACGTTAGATGAAGATATGAATGTGCCGGATACCAGACCGGATGTCGAGAAAATCATCGAGAGCAGAGGAGAAGTACATATTGACGAGATAGAGGTGCTGACAGACCGCCTGCGTCTCAGGGGAAGCTTTCTGGTGCAGATACTGTATCTGAGTACAGAACAAGACCAGCTCATTTCCTGCATGGAACATGAATTTGCACTGGAAGAATTTATGAATGTGGAAGGGGCAGGAAGCAGCGATATTGCAAAAGTAACGGCGGATTTAGAAGACCTGACGATATCCATTATCAATTCCAGAAAATGCGGTATTCGCTCCGTTATATATTTTCACATCGCAATCTCTGAAATGAAGTTTGTTGAATGTACGACAGGCATTGAAAGAAAGGAAACCGTACAGTGCCTTTACGAATCTTCGTCCATGACAGAAATCATCATGAATAAAAAAGATATTCAGCGGATCAAGGCAAATGTCAGCCTGCCGGCAGGTAAGCCAAACATAAAGGAAATACTGTGGAATTCGATGCAGCTTCGAGAGGTAGATATCCGTATGCAGGAAAAGAACCTTTCAATCAGAGGCAGTCTTTTTCTTTTTATTTTATATCAGTCAGAAGACGGAAAAGAACCTTTGCAGTATTACGACTGGGAGATACCGTTTACAAATGAGCTGGAATGTGCCGACAGTCAGGAAAATCTCATAGGAAATATTTCAGTAGCTTTAGGGAACCATCAGGCATTAATCAAGCCGGATATTGACGGAGAACCACGAGACATAGAAGTAGAAGCTGTTCTGGAGCTTGATTTAAAAGCATATCGAGAATTCAAAATGCCTTTATTAAAAGATATGTATGCAAATAATCGAAAGCTGAAGCTAAAGACCAGTCCAATAGTATTTGAAAATCTGATATTTCAAAATAATGCAAAAACAAAAGTCAGCCAGCGTGTAGAGGCAGCAGGGGAAGTCCATAAACTACTGCAAGTTCTCAATGTAGAAGGAAATGTACGGATTGAAGATTTTCATTTTACAAAACAGGGCATAGCGACCGAAGGGCTTATCTTCTGCAAAGTTCTCTACATCGCAGGGGATGATGCCGCCCCTCTGCAGGCAAAGGAAGTCGTGATTCCCTTTGAATACCTGGTAGAAATTCCGGAAGGAACCGACAAGGACCGCTGCGAACTTCGTGGAGTATTAGAGCAGATCGGCGGTTACGTTGTAGACAGCAACGCACTTGAAATTCGGGCCGTTGCCGGAATTTACGTCACCGGCTTCTCCCGCCAGACGATGCGTATGATTGATGAAGTAGAAGAAATTCCGTACACAGAAGAAGAAATATCCATAATACCATCGATCACCGGCTATATCGTAAAAAGCGGAGACACCCTCTGGAACATCGCAAAACGGTATGGAACCACAGTAGAAAAAATGAAACAATATAATGAAAATCTGACAGAACCACTCGAAACCGGGCAAAAAATATATCTGTTAAAAGAAATGGAGAATTTGATGATTTAATTCAAACCAAACAGACGAAAACAAAAAAGCATCCCACCATCCAGGTAAAAGTTATTACCTGGATGGTGGGATGCTTTTTTGTTGATTATTAAAAAGTTGCCTGATATTAATAAAGATAAGAGGGAATATCAGAAAAAAACAATAATTTTTACTATTTTATTGACAAGAAAAAGCGAAAAATGTAAAATAATAAGAAAAGAAGCTAGGACGTATAGAATTATATCTTGTTATGAAGCTAGAGTGGATATAGAGCGGGAAGGATTAGTTATGGCAGATAAAGAATTAAAGAGGATGAGTCGTCCGGAATTGATCGAAATTATATATGCGTTAAAATCCAGTGAAGAATCCCTGCGTAAGCAGAAGGCAGATCTGGAAGAACAACTTAATGATCGTACGATTCGTATCGAAGAGGCAGGCTCTATTGCAGAGGCGGCTCTTAAGTTGAACGATATTTTTGCTATAGCTCAGGAATCCGCCGATGATTATTTGAACTCTATCAAAGATGCGAATTCTTCGATGGAAGAGAAGCAGCATGCCGCACAGATCGAAGCAGAGCGTACGGTGAATGAAGCGAAAACACAGGCTGAGAAGCTTGTGGAAGATGCGAATGAGGAAGCGGCACGCACTATTGCGATGGCGAAGGAGCAGGCTGACCATCTTATCTCAGAGGCGAAGGCTGAAGTCCAGAGTATGACGGAGTCTGCACAGAAGCAGGCAGAAGAGATTCTTGCTGCTGCGGAGCAGAGATGTACGCAGTTAGAGGAAGCCTGTCGTGAGAAGTCAGAAGAGACGCAGAAGGAATTAGAAGCAAGATGGGATGCGTTTGAAATGAGAGTGGAGGATGTATTAAGCCAGCACAGAGAGCTGAATGTGCTGCTTAAGAACGTAACAGCGAAGCCCACTATGGTAAGTGAGCCGGTAGATCTGGCAGTCTCCCCAGTGTATGCGAAGGAGATTGCCCCGGAATCACAAACCGAGGAAAGGGAGCAGAAGCTGAATGAAGCAGATAACGAATAAAGAAAAGGTCAGTATTCCTTCCATAAAGGAAATACGAATGGAGCGTCGGCGGCTGGCGAAGCAGAACCGCAAGAGACGTATCTTTTTTAACACGATTTATACATTAATCATCGTAGCAGCAGTTGCGGTATTGCTCGCAACGCTGTTTTTTCCGGTGCTACAGGTGTCCGGCAGCAGTATGGAGCCGACGCTTGAGGACAGGGAGATTATTTTACTTGTAAAGACCAATCATTTAAAAACAGGAGATCTTTGTAGCTTTAACTGGCAGAACAAGCTCCTGATCAAGCGTATTATCGGTGGACCGGGTGACGTTGTCAACATAGATGAAAAGGGCGTAGTCAGTGTCAATGGAAAGACACTTGCAGAGCCATATGTAGATGATCTGGCACTTGGTGAATGTGATATTACTTTCCCATATCAGGTTCCGGATAATCGGTACTTTGTACTGGGAGATCACCGAAGCGTGTCAATAGATAGTCGAAGCAGTGCGATAGGCTGCGTCGAGAAGAAGCAACTTGTAGGAAAAGTATTTATAAGAATATGGCCACTGAAAGCCTTTTCGTTCATCAGATAAGCGGGGTGTCGAGATGAGAAATGTACTAGGCAGATATGTTAACAGGTTTGAGAAAAAACACAGGGATTTCAGGCGTTACGCAGTAGTAGTTGCAGTGCTGGCATTAATTGTTTTTGTCGGCGTTAACTGGAGATTACATGACAAAGGTATTTCTATGACCTCTGACTACCAGTGCGGTCTGAAGGAACATGAACACACGGAAGAGTGTTATAAGAAAGTATTAATTTGCGGTAAAAAGGAGACAGACGGAAGTGAGGGGCATACCCATACGGCTGACTGTTATAAAGAAGAACGGAAGTTAACGTGTGACAAAGAAGAACACACACATGATGCAGATTGTTATGACGAGGAAGGGAACCTTATCTGTGATAAGGAAGAGCATACCCATTCCAAAGACTGTTACACAACTGAGAAGAAGTTAATCTGTGGTAAGGAAGAGAGTAAGCCGGTAAAGGCACATCATCACACAGATGACTGTTATAAAAAGGAACTCGTATGCGGATTAAAGGAACATACTCATACAGCATCCTGCTACAGCGATGAGAGTGCAGATATAGAGAATAAGTCCGACTGGGAAGCAACAATACCGGTACTGTCCGGTAACTGGGCAGAGGACATCGTATCCGTAGCAGAATCACAGCTTGGCTACGAAGAGAGCACAGCCAACTTCAAGCTTGCCGATGACGGAGAGACCCGCAAAGGTTACACTCGTTACGGTGCATGGTACGGTAATAAATATGGCGACTGGTCTGCCATGTTTGCTTCTTTCTGCTTAAATTATGCGGAGATTCCATCTAAAACCGTTCCGGTAAATTCCGGAAGTACGGCTTGGATCACGAAGTTAAAACAGCAGAAACTATATAAAGCAGCAGCTAACTACAATCCGACAGCAGGAGATCTCGTATTCCTCGATACAGACAGCGACGGCAAAGCCGACCACGTAGGAATCATCACGAAAACGAAAACAGCTTCATTCACGGCTGTAGTAGGTGACTCCAACGATGCAGTAGAAGAGAACACCTATAAGCGAAGCAGCGATACCATCATAGGTTATTGTGCCCTCCCGGAAAATCCAAAGCAAAAGACTGACGCAGAATCCACAACGGCAGCAAAAGCCAGCGAGGAGAAGACGACAGAGGAAAGTGCGGGAGAAAGTACAAAGACAAAAAGCAGTACGAAGACGGAGAATAAGACGGAAACGGCAGAAACCGGTAGTAGTATAGAGCAGAAATTATCAGATGGATCAGGAAGTTCCTTAATGAAGTCTGCGAAGAAAAAAGTAAGTTCCAAATCTGCCAAGAGAGCTGCTGCAACACAGAATGCGGCTGAAGGAATGCGTACTGCATCATATGCGGATTTTAGTCCATATGTTACCAGTATGGAAGGAACAGGAACAAAGTATGATAAGAATACAGGGAACTATGAAACAAATTTAAAAACAAATTTTACAATTTCAAAAGAGCAGATTAAAAGTGATAATTATAGCTATGAATTAAAATACTCAGAGGGAATTATTGTTCCGGATGAATTATTAAATAAAGAGTATCGTTTATTAGATGAGCAACAACAACAGGCAGGAACATATTCATTTGTAAAGAATACAGATGGAACGTATTCCGTAAGAGTCGTATTTGATCAGAGTTATGTCAATAATGCCGGAGATACGATAAAGGGTAACATATGGTTCAATGGTAAGCTCAGTTCCACTAAAGTGGATGAGCAGGGCAATATTGTTATCGCAGGTCAGGATAAGGTTGACCTTAATATTCCTAGCAAGGATATTACTTATCCAGATGATGAAACAGATAAATATAACATTGATGTTTCTAAAGAAGGTTCTGTAATAGAAGACGGCAAACTAAAGTATACAGTTAAAATTAATTCAACAAAAGGAACACCAGATAAGATTGATTTTACGGATATTATCAATGTAACGAATATGAGTCTGGGGACACCGGAAGTCAGTGTAAAGAAGCAGCCGGTAAAGTGGTATAATCAGTGGAATCATCCAGTTGATTATTCAAGGGAAGAAGATATTACATCGGCCATTTCTCCGACGTACGATGCAGCTACAGGCAAGCTTACAATGGAGTTACCAAAGCTTACGGCGACGAAACAGAATGATTATATTGACTGTTTTCAATATGTTGTAACTTATACCTATGATATTACTGGTATGGATGTTGCGTCAACAAAAGCAGGAAATACAGTTAATGTTAAGTCTCATGACCAGAAGACAGATACTACAGTGAAGGATACGGCGAGTACAAATATAGATGTAAATAATCCATATACTATTTCGAAATCTGGTAAAATTGCAGATGGAAAGAAGATTGA
>CAKREJ010000034.1 GCA_934317185.1 uncultured Anaerobutyricum sp.
CGAGCTTTTATGCAAGCATTCAAGATGCAGCGACTACTGGCACAGATGCTATAAGATACTTTTTATTTTTCGTCCGTTAGCTCTTCAAATCAGAATTCTTCGAACATTCTTCGCAAAGCCCATGAAGTAAATCCCCTCTACATTGTAACTGAAAATGATGTTCTGCCATAATATGTTCTCTTAATTCATCCATAAATCCGCAGTCTAAATGCATTACTTTTCCGCACTTTACACATTTTAAATGCAGATGTTCTCTGCAATGCCCCTGCTCTCCCGCATATTGATAAACTGCCTTATCAATATTTACATCCGAATACTTTATAATTACATTTTCCGCACAAAGCTTATCCAGGAAACGATATATTGTCGTTGTATTTACCTTGACCTCTTTCTCCTCAAGATGCTTTTTTATATCTGCCGCACTTATCGTAGCTGAGCAGTTTTTTTTAAAATAATCAAGAATTTCTGATCTGCTTTTTGTTGTGTACGCTTTTCTTTCTTTCATAATATTTATATACTTCCTTTTACTATGCTTTTATTTAAAGAACTGTAAATTTTGACTTTTAAAATCTTTTGTAAAACGCAATCTCTGCCCTCCTCCCCTGCTCTTTCCTGCTATTTAATTTATTAGGGACGGATGAAAAACAGAAAATTACTTTTTAATTCTCATCTTCAATTTAGGAAAAGACGAAAACCGTGCGAAATAAAAAATCCTTATTTGTGGTCTCGGAGCAAGTATTGGATGCGAGCCTATAAGCGAACATTCAATACGCCGCGACTAAAGTCACAAATAAGAATTCTTTTATTTCCGCGATTCGTCCGTTCTTAGTAAATAGTTATACCCACATTTCTTCCTCGATCCAATCAAGTGCTTCTTCGTAATCTTTTCTGGCTTCTTCAATTTTCAGTGGGTCCTGACGATCAAGGATTCTCTCAAATTGTTGCGTTACCATCTCAAGCTGTTCCCGGAGTTCTCCTGTAGTTTCTTCATATAGTCGTTCACCTCGAAGAAGCAGGACCTTATTCTTTTCCTGTTCTCTTGGTGGAATTTTAAGGTAAGAAAGTTCTTGCATTCGTGCTTTCATTTCTTCTTCTGTCATACTGTTTTCCTGATTCTTTATGAGACGGGTCACTGTTTCTCCTGTAGATACGATTTTGGCCTCAACTTCAAGTAAGGCATTGACATCATAAGTATAGGTAATATCAATTTGTTCTTTTCCTGCCTCGTTATCCGGTACCGTAAGTTTTAAAGTTCCAAGAGAAACATTATTGGAAGCAAATCGGCTCTCTCCTTGTAATATGTGTATTTCCACCTGCGTCTGATGATCGTATACCGTAAAAAAATGCTGGGTTCTGCTTGCCGGAATTACGGTATTTCTTTCTATAATGGGACAAAAATGATTTCCCTCAAGATGTTCATTCTCCGTTTTAACGGAGACTTCCGTTCCAAGTGTAAATGGACAGACATCAGTAAGAATTACTTCCTTTACTGCTTCCCTTCGCTCTTTCATGGCAGCCTGGATTGCCGCTCCAAGTGCGACGGCCTCATCTGGATTAATGCTTGTATCCGGTACTCTTCCAAATAACTTACCAACAAACTTACGGACAAGCGGCATCTTCGTTGTTCCACCGACCAGTACAATCTCATCAATTTCTCCTGGCTTTACACCTGCATCAAAAAGGCTCTTTCTTACCGGAGTTTTAATGCGTTCCAAAAGCTGTCCGCTCATTTTTTCAAAAGCACCTCTTGGAATAAGTGTTTCTACTTTTTCTCCATTTACCAGTGCCTGCATACGATAAAATGCATCCGAGGAATCATTACATTTGCTCTTTTCTGCCTGATTACGATAATATGCCTTTTCTCTTGAGGAGAGCTTCTCTTCGTCAATTCCCTGCTCTTTATAAAATTGTTCTACGATCAGATTCGTAAAATCTTCTCCACCAAGATAATTATCTCCTGCGACCGCTCTTACCTCAAGAATATCGTCAAATAATTCAAGAATAGAAACATCGAAGGTTCCTCCACCAAGATCAAAAACAAGGAAACGGGTATTATCATTCTTCTGATAAAGTCCATAAGCAATTGCTGCCGCTGTTGGCTCACTGATAATCCTCTCTACTTTAAGTCCTGCTAATTCACCGGCCTGCTTTACTGCCTTCCTTTTTACTTCATTAAAATAGGCAGGAACACTGATAACCGCTTCTGTTACCTTTTCCCCAAGATAAACCTCCGCATCCTCTTTTAAAGAACGAAGAACCATTGCAGACAGCTCTGTTGCTGTAAATATCTTATCTCCCAGTTTAAATTCCTTCCGGCTTCCCATACTCCTCTTGAACAGATTCGCTGTCTGATCCGGATAAACTGCCATTCTCTCTAATGCCGTCTTTCCGACATAAACCTGATCATTTTCGTCAATGCTGACTACTGATGGGGTCAGTTTTTCTCCTAATCGATTTGGAATAATTTCAGGTCCATGTTCTGTATAATACGCCGCAAGAGAATTTGTCGTTCCTAAATCAATTCCAATAATCACTGTGTTTCCTCCTGTAACTTTGTTAAAATCTGCGCTTTCCGATAAACAATCTCTGCCCATTCTTCTTCATCCATCTCTGATTGTAAAGACCATCCTTTCTTTTCTAATGTTTCAAGAATGGAAAGTGCCTTTTCTAAATCTTTTCGACTCTTTGCCCTTATTGCAATATATCTTGCCCGAAGAAGTTCAAGTTCATCACTGTTTGCTCCATTTTCCCTTGCCAGTTCAAGGATATCTCTCACCTTATCCGGCTCGCCAAACAGCAGATACATACGAATCAACGTACAATACGGTCTGGCATGGTACGGATACAATGCTGTTGCTCTCTGATAATCATTAATAACTTCCTGATACCTTCCAAGATAGAGGCAAGCCTCCTGTCTTAAAAGATATGCCGGATAATACTGTGGGTCGATAGCAAGAATTTTATCACAAATATCAAACATCCTGGCATATTCCTTTTTTCTACGCCAGATATCTGCCGCAGTGTGATAATAACTTACTTTTTGTGAAAGATCAGCCTCAGCCTCCACTGCTTTTTCTATGTAATCCATCACTTCAGAAAGACTGCCTTCCTTACCTGCAAGAATTAAATCTGCCTTTGCAGAAGCAATCGTGTAGTACGCATAACCAAGTCGTGCTTTCTGTCTTTTTGTTTTCTTTGTCCCATCCGGACGAAGCTTTTGTATCGCATACAGCCACGGAAGCAAATGTTCCAACGCTTTTTCATCCTCATTAATCGTAAGATAGATTCTGCCTTTTAAATTATGGTAATCCAGATAATGTTCCTCATCCGGTATAAAACCGTCAAGTAACGCAATCCCATCTTCAAATCTTGAATTTTGGTAATAACACCACGCAAGCTCCATCAATCCGTCCTGATTTAGTGCATTCTCTTTATATTTTGGCTCTAATTCTGCTATAACATACACATTGGCCTTATTAAGATCTTCTACTAACCTCTCATCTACCGGACTTTCTTCTAACAAATCAAGAATAGCCTCCCTTGCCTTGCGATATTGTCCCTGCTGAAGCACCGCTTCCATCCTTCCGGTTCTTGCAAGAAAGGATTCCGGAGATACTTCTAAAACTCCATCGTATAGCTTGATCAGTCCGTCCCACTTCTCTTTTTCCTGACAGTATCTTCCATAACAGCATACGATTCGTTCTTCCTTCGGATAGTTTTCTGCAAGACGGCGAAAAATCTCACCACCTTCTTCCTGACAGTCCTTTTCTTCTTTACTATAGAGAATTCTTGCTTTTTCCAGTTCTGTATAAGGATGATAGATTTCATAGCTTTCTTCCATTATCTTATACTCTTCCCACGCTTCTTTTTGCATACCAAGATCTGCATACTGGCGAAGCTTATGATAATGTTCTATATAATCGTCTATATCCTGACCAACTTCACCTTCAAATAATTCATAATTTAACGCACCATTATAGCGGACAACCTGCTGTAAAAAGTCAACATATGGTTCCGGAAAAAGTTCAAGAAGCTCTCTGCGATTCCCTGTAATAGAAAAAGTATGATCTATCCTTTTCCACACAGGTGCCGGAAGACGGAAATGCTCCATTAAAAATATCAGGAAGCCTCTCCGTACTTCTTCACCACTTTCCAAACTAATACAAATATCTTCTGAAAAAAGCCGCTCCCACTCGTATTCATCAATTCTTCGATAAAAATCCTTATAAAGCTGTTCGCACCGAGACAGGAAGTCTTCAACTGGTGACAGTTTTTTTGACTTCTCCTCTTCTTTTTGCCTTGCGTACTTTAATGCTTCCTCGTAAGCAGTTCGAAGAAGCTTGAATCCATTCGGATCATCCTCAGGATTCACTGTGTGTAGCTTCGCCCTGTATGCTTTTTTAATCTCACTTTCTTCTTTTGTCTCTTCTATTCCTAATGTGTTAAAAAAATCATTCATCTTTATAACTGTCCAAATACTTCTCCTATTTTATCGTTAATCACTAAATCTGCCTGTGAATCTCTCTGTGTCTCTGACTTATTAATTAAAATAAGATGACTTCCCTTAAAATAATCAATAAGACCTGCTGCCGGATAAACAACAAGGGAAGTACCTCCGATAATCAATACATCTGCCTGACTGATATAATGAATTGTTTTTGAAATGATATTCTCATCCAATCCTTCTTCATACAACACAACATCCGGCTTGATCAAACCACCACATGCATCACATTTTGGTGCACCCTCACTGTTTTTTACATAAGCTGCATCAAAAAACTTTCCGCATCGCATACAATAATTTCTATGAATACTTCCATGAAGCTCTAATACATTTTTACTTCCTGCCATCTGATGAAGTCCATCGATATTCTGGGTAACGACCGCACGGCATTTACCCTGCTTCTCCCACTCAGCTAACTTATAGTGTGCAGCATTCGGTTTTGCATCAAGTGCCATCATCTTATCTTTATAAAAATCAAAAAATTCCTTATTCCGTCTCATAAAAAAAGTATGACTGACAATGGTTTCCGGTGGATAATCATACTTTTGGCTATAAAGACCATCTGTACTTCTAAAATCAGGAATACCACTTTCTGTAGAAACCCCGGCTCCTCCGAAAAATACCAGATTATCTGTTCCATCAATAATTTCCTTTAACTGTCTGATCTTCTCGTTCATAAATATACCTCCTGTCTACTTCACCATAGGGTAATATTAAATCATAAAAATAACCACATTAATAAGTCCTAATATAAGCCCGATAACTGCACCAAGATTTACGATAGCTCCAAGCTCTTTGTTCATTATAGAAAGAACCAGTTCCTCTACCTCCTCAACCTTCATCGCATTAATCCGTTCTTCCACTACAGCAGAAAGCTTCAGAGAAGAAAGCAGCTTTCCTAGCTTCTCCTCTATGATTCTTTTATAAAGTCCCCATAAAAACTCCGGATCATATATTCCCTTCTGCTCAAGAATATCTGCCACTTCTGACATCGGCTTTTCCTGAAGTTTCAAAGACTCTGCCATAACTTCCTTCTCAATATATCCCCTTGCATTCTCTGCTATGTAAGAATCAATTCCTTCCTGTACCTGTGTTCCGATTTTCTCCAGAAAAGATCCTCCAAGCATCATTCCAAACATAGATTCTGCAAGCCTGCTCTGTGCCTCCTTCATTACCTTATCTACAATAAGCTTTCCCGGCTCCATCTCAATAACTTTTTCTGAAAGAAAATCCGTCAAATCCTCTTCCACTGATGCAATAAAATCGTCAACCTTTTCCTCTGTCACGATATTCGTCACGGTCAGACGAAGACTTTCCTCAGAATTTTTCTGTGCATTCACCCAATCTTGTACATGACATTTAAACTCTTCTTCTGACTCTTTAGACAAAAGCTTCTCTCCCATAAATTCCGGAGTTAAAAGCTGTGTTTCTACCACTTCACCAACCGCTCTTGCCAGCCTTCCCTGACCTCTGGGAATTACTCCCGGTGTAAATGGAAGACGCTTTCCAAATATGCGAATCTCCTGTCTTGGACGAAATAGCATCTTTACTGCGATCCAGTTTGTCACATAACCAATGATAGCCCCAATAACAGGGGTTGCTATATATTTCCACATAATCTTTTGCTCCTTATTCTAACTACGCTAAATGTTCACAATACTCATTTGCAAAATAAGTCTCCTATACTTTTATTGCTCCTTTAGCTACTCCTTCACATAAATTTTTGACAATCTATATAAACTATATAAATATGAACAGTTACATATTATCATATCCTGCTTTAAATGCAAGAATCAAATGCGGTTCACATCAAGATTCCTGCCTCTCATATTTCTTCCAGAATTCTTCTAAAACCTGTCCGCAATTATTCTGGTTCACTACATAATAACTTTCCCAATCTGTCGGAAGCAGCTTCTGATTCTCCATTTCCAAAAAGCGTTCATCCATTAAAAGAATCATTCCTATATCCTGTGCTGTCCGAATTACTCTGCCGGCAGCCTGCAGTACCTTATTCATTCCCGGATACCGATATGCATAATCATATCCTTTTTTCTGTTGTCTGTCAAAATAATCCCGGATTACTTCTCTCTCGTTACAAAGCTGTGGAAGCCCGGTGCCCACAATCAATACTCCGATAAGACTTTCTCCTGTAAGATCAATTCCTTCTGAAAAAATACTTCCAAGAACACAAAAACCTATTAAAGACTTTTTCGACTTCTTCTGATATCTTTCTAAAAACTCTTCTCTTCTTCTTTCTTCCATATAAGGTTCCTGCA
Source organism: uncultured Anaerobutyricum sp. (assembly GCA_934317185.1). Lineage (GTDB taxonomy): Bacteria > Bacillota > Clostridia > Lachnospirales > Lachnospiraceae > Anaerobutyricum. Next base: position 6,781 of record CAKREJ010000034.1, read on the forward strand.
CGATTAATTCTGATACAAAATTAAGTGTACTTTTCTCTGCGATCTCGTATACTGCAGATAACATCTCATAAGAGGGAAAAAATATCATATATTTTCCAGGTCTTTTTTCCAGACAAATTTCCAGATAACGTACTATTTTTTCGTATTCTTTTTCTCCCCTTCTTGTATAGCGACTTGTCACATCTTCTGTAATCGCCAAAATACGCTTCTCTTTTTCAAAAGGAGAACTAATTTGATATGCCTCATAATGATTCCCTAAAAGAAGCTGTCTGTAATACTGCACGGGCAAAAGTGTTGCTGAGAAAAAAATACTTGAACGGCTGTTTTGGATATATTCCTCCAGCTTATCCGATGGATTTACACAAAAAAGCCGCAAAAAAAAGTCCCTCCCTCTTTTTTCACTATAAATTTCATATCCATTATCCATTCCGTCTAATATCATATAAAAATGACTGATTTTGAAATAAAACTCTACGATTTCTTCCCGTTCCGGGAAATTTTCATGGTCTGTAAGATATTCTTCTAACGGCCCTATCAAATGAAAAATCGGAAAATAGACAGCATCTGCATTTTTATGTAAGTGAAAATATGCTACTTCCTCCGCTTCTTTTTCCAGCTTTCTAAGAGCAAGAACACAATTATTTAATTTTTTATATAAAAAATGATTCCTCTCCTTAAAATACTTCTTCGGCATTTTAAAATCGCTTTTTGCTATATCAGCACTATACATATCTCTTGCCCGGTCAAGCAAGTTATGTGCTTCGTCAATCAAATATATATTCTGCCGCTGACTTCCTTCTATCAGACTTTTTCGATTTACATGTGGATCAAATACATAATTGTAATCACAGATAATACAATCTGCCCATGCCGCTGCCTCAAAAGACAACTCATAGGGACAGACACTGTATTTTTCTGCATATAAAAGAATATTCTCCCGATCAATAGCCACTTCTGCATTGAGTAGTGCATAAAGTGCCTCATTAATTCTGTCGAAATGTCCCGCTGCTCTCTCACATTTATCTGGATTACACTGCATTTCCTCCTGAATACAGATTTTTTCCTTTGCTGTAATCACAACAGAAGAAAGATAAAGTCCCTGTTTTTTTAGCAGCCTTACGGTATCCTCGGCCACTGTTCTTGTAATCGTCTTCGCCGTAAGATAAAAAATATTCTCTGCCTTTTCTTCACCAAGCTCCTTCAATGCTGGATAAAGGGTTGAGATTGTTTTCCCAACTCCTGTTGGTGCCTGTAAAAAAATATGTTTTTTTTCTTCCATCGCCCGGTAAGCAATTGCTGTCAGTTTCTTCTGTCCCGGTCGAAATAAAAAGGGAAACTTTAACTGTTGAATACTCTCATTTCTTCTTTTTCTCGCTTCTACATAGTAAAAAGCCCACATTCGATATGCATCCAACACTTCCGCAAACCACAGAGAAAGTTCTTCGATTGTATAAGAATAAAAAATTCTCTTTATTTCCTCCGTTTCTAAATGACAGTACGTAATCTGCACACCAATCTTTTCCAAATCCTGTCTGTGACCATACAAATATGCATAACATTTTGCCTGTGCAAGATGTAATGCTTCTGCCTCATCTATTTCTTCTATATTTTTATAAACACATTTTATTTCATCGATATAATAAAGCTTTTCTCCTTCCTTTTCTATCCAGTCAATTCCATCTGCACGCCCTTCCAGGACTAGTTTATATCCACTCTCATTCCATTCCATTTTTAACGGTACTTCACTTTGATAGGTTGCTTTTTGCTCTCTTTGTATTTTCCGATGCATCCGACTTCCTTCAAGCATTGCTTCAGGCTTGGCACTTACGGAAGAACCTGTTGTAATATCACCACTGCGAAATAAAAATTCTACCAGATGCCGTACTGAGGTTTTTACAATCCCCTTTTGATAGGACAACATAATACAGTCCTCCTTTTCTTTTAATGCCTTCTAATACTTTTTTGTCATTCTTTCTTATCTCATAAGTTTTAATTTATCATTCACATTAATATATGTTGTATTTTTTATCTTTTTTACTTTCAAATGAAATCATATCGTAATTCTCTCTTTGATTCCCTACGGGCTAATATTATTATAAACAATAACTTTCTGTCTATTTCATTCTTTGAAAAATCAAAAAACATAGCTTTTATAAATTCCGTATAAAAGAAAATGCCCACAATGAGGGGCAAAACTCATTGTGGACATTCTCTGTATAATACTAACCTTTAACTTAGGGGATTACTTTAATTATAATACAACACTTTTCTAAAACTTTCATGCCTTTGTAGAGGAATTTCTTGTTCAATTTCAAAGAATTTGTTGATATTCGTATTAATACAGCAACTTTCTTTCATTTGAAACGAAAAATCACACTCTTTTCACTTTATTTTCGAAGTTTCTTAATTTCTTTCCCTAAGAATATCTTTTTCTTATCCTAACTGTCCAAGAATTGCAGGGATTAACTGTTTCTTTCTGGATACTACTCCAGGAAGTTCTGCAGAACTATCTTCCACAGTTGCTTCAAAAGCATTCTCTATAACCTCTTTGCACATATCACCTACCATTAATAACTCTGTAGACTCACCAATGATATCTGTCATCATAAAGAATACCATATCAAGACCATAGGATGTCCTTACCTCCTCCATATAAGGCAGAAGCTTTTCTTTACATGCAGAAAGCTCCTCTTTGTTCATGGAACTAATCTGTCCCACACCAAAATTGACATTGGAATCATTGAACTTTTTGAAATCCTGATAAAAAATCTCTTTTGCAGATTTTTCTCTCAAATTACTTCCTGCATCAAACATATCTTTTGCATATTTTTCAATCTCAATATGTGCGATTGATGCAAGCTTCTCTGCAACAATATGATCGATTGCTGTACAGGTTGGAGAACGGAACATTAATGTATCTGAAAGAATCGCTGAACATAACATACCTGCAATCTTTTCCGGAATCTCAATATTATTCTCCATATACATCTGCGTAATAATAGTTGCTGTACATCCTACCGGCTGGTTTCTGAAAAATACCGGAGAATTCGTCTCAATATTTCCAAGACGATGATGGTCAATAATCTCTAAAATCTCTGCTTCTTCAAATCCGTCTACAGCCTGTGCCTTCTCATTGTGATCAACAAGAATGAGCTTCTTTCTATCTAAATCTAATAAATTACGTCTTGAAATCATTCCTACATAATTACCCTGATTATCTGTAATAGGGAAATCACGGAATCTTCTCTTTGCCATAATCTCCTGAATATCATCCACATAATCTGTTGTGTGGAATGTAATCAGATTATCTGTTGTCATAAAGTAGCGAACCGGCATACTGTGGTTGATCAATCTTGCTACAGTATATGTATCATATGGACTTACGATAATACGACATCCATGCTCTTTCGCCATTTTACGGATCGTTTTTGAAACAGTTGCTCCCATACAAACTACAATACACTGGGCATCCATCTCAATCGCACAAAGCTGGGATTCATAACGGTTACCTAAAATAACCATATCCTGTGGCTCAATATATCCTTCCATCATATCTGGATTTGCGGCAGCAATCAAAACATGACCTTCTTCAAACTTACCATCAAGTTCTCCTACGATCATCTCACCGTCAATCGTCTCCACAATATTCTTATAACTTGTACCAGCTTTTGATAAAATCATATTATCATATACATCCATATCAGAGTATGCAATATCGCTGACCGTAATAATTCCCGCAAGTTTACCTTCCTCGAGAATAGGTAATGAAACAATACGGGCACCTCTCATGATATCCCATGCCTTTTTAAGAGACAAACCAGCATCTACACCTTCTGTCTTACGAATCTCAATGTCCGTAACCTGTGGACGGATATCATTCACATACAAGGGTGCTTCCTGTCCGAAATAATTCAATACATACTGTGTTTCTTCATTAATATGACCGGCTCTTGTAGGAATATATTTGTATTCCTCCTCCTGCTTCTGACTTAATTCATTTTTAAGATATGCATAAGAAATTGCTGAACAGATGCTATCTGTATCCGGATTCTTATGACCAATTACATAAATATTATTCTTTTTACTCAAAATTCCTATATCCTTTCTTTATTATTTGGGGGAATTCATTTACCCTTCTACTTTTTTCCACCATCTATAATTGTAAACAAATTCTTTCTATTTTTCAATTGTTTCTGATAAGATATTTTTTTATATTCTGTTCTCGAATATCCTTTATATTCAAATATCGGGACATTTTCAAAAAGCTGATGTATTGCCTGTTCTGCTTCCTCTTTATGTTCTTTCCTTGTAAAAGATACACCATCCAGCCTATCCTGCAATTTTTCATAACTACAGCTATTCTTAATCATAACAAGTAACGTTTTAACTAAAACTGTTGCAGAATAATAATTCATTCCCATTTTATCGATCAAAAGGCTTCCAAGCTCGCTGACACCCGGCCAACGATTATCTATTCCGGCTGCATCACTGACATAAATTAAATCTTCTACCTTAATCAGCTTATATGGAATCTCCCCATGCTCTTTGATATATTCAAGAAGCAAGTCTGCATTCTCCACACAAAGATACTGAAAATATTCATTCCTTCCTGTTATATCTTTAAGAATCGCACCAAAAGACCACAAAGAACTCCTACATTTAATAAAAAGAATGAAATCTTCATAAGAAATAATCTTCTTAGATACTTTTAAGAACAGAGAATATAACGTCTTCATCTCTATAAAACCATAGTAGTACATAAATCCGGTAATAATCTTCTCCCATTCTTCATATATTGAAAGAAGCTCCCTGTTCTTCTTACTTTTCAATAGAAAATAAAATGTATCCTTCATCTCCGGTACAATCATGATCTGATTTGGCTCATCAGAAATCGGATTCCCCATACGACAGGTTAAAAATCCAAAAATCTTTAGATACTCAATATAATCCCATTGTTCTTCTGCCATGAGAATACTGTCACTTTCCCATACTTCCATCAAAAAATCAAGCATTGCTTTCGGCAGCATAAAGAGAATCCACTTCGGCTCGGAACAAAATTCCTCCTTAAACGCAGCTATATATGCTTCCTTAGGCAGTCCCTCTTCATATTCAATTCCAATTCGTCCAAGTATCGACTTCACCGTTGACACAGGAGTACTCTTCATAACATTTTCTGCTTCCAGACTACTGATAATAACTTTAGCTTCGTCTGCGATATATCTGTCCTGCATATTCTCTCCCATCATCTTTGCTGCGTGGCTCATAGTCTTAGAGCTGCACTAAGAAAAACAACTTTGTTGCACTTAAGAATGCCCCTGCATCTACTACATAAGCAGTGACAAAACAACATGAAAACAGCACCCTGCAAACACAGGATGCCGTTCACAAGGCATACCATGCCTTATACTATTACATGACTATTTATTACGTCCACAACACTTCTTATACTTCTTACCACTTCCACATGGACATGGATCATTACGTCCGATCTTTGGAGGCTTAACAACAGTTGTAGAACTTCTCTGTTCTTTGTACAACTCTTTACGTCTTTCTGCTGTTAAAAGAGTTGTCCACTGCTCTAAACCATATAACCAATCTGCTTTAGCAGCAACCATGTTATAGTAAAGCTTCTCTTTATCATAGTCTAAAGATACTACTGTATTCTCATCCATATCATCAATAGGATTTGGATTTTTTAAACTATCATTAATTCCATCTAAGAAACCTACAAAATAAGTAAGCTCCATGTTATATTTCTGTGCTAATTCTGCAACTGTTCCACTTACCGGTTCTTCTGGTGTAGAAAGAATCTGCTCATATACTGCCTTCTCCTGATTAAAATATCCAATCCAGAACTCCTGTCCTTCTCTGGTTCTATCATCATGACTATACGCAAACTCTCTCCAATCTGTTAATAAAGACATATCTCTTTTCCTTTCTTTTCAAACGATTCCCATAAATCACCTTGATATAACAATATTCAAATTTATGGCATCATATATTACAACAGTATACCAAAATCCCTACAAAAATTCAATATATATTTTTATTCGGTAATTCCTCTCCCTCTTTTGTTTATCTTCAGGAGGGGAATCCTTTACTTGATTGTTAAAACAGACAAAAATAATAAAAAGTATCCTATAGCAGATATGACCCCTGAGTAATCAGAAACTGTGGCAAGCAATCTCCATGCAACAACTAAAGGTACATATACTATAGGATACTTTTAGTATACTTTTATATTTAGCAACCTGATAAATCAGCGTTTAGAATAAAAATACTTTTCCTGAGTTATTATCATTAATTACATAATAAGCAGATGCATCTTCTGGCTTTAAATAGATTTTTAAAGACTTAATATCACTTTCTTTATGACCTTCTTCTACATACTGCTTTTTAATTCTTTCTGTAATCATAGCTAAATTAGATTCGTTACCCTGATACTGTACATATACTTCCGGCTCTGCCACGGCTGCTTTTACTTCTGCAACTTTTTCCTTTACAGTCTTCTCAACTTTTTTTGTAACTTCTTTTGCTTTATCTACAACTTTAGCTCCTGTATCTTTTACTGTTTCTTTTGCTGCTGCTGCCACTTCTTTAATGTCAGCATCCACTGCTTTTTCTTTCTTTACTTCTACTTCTTTTACAACTGCTTCTTTTACTTCCTCTGCGGCTTCTACTGCTGTCTTTGTTGCTGTTTTAGCTGCTGTAGATGCTTTTGCTGCTGCTTTCTTCTTTGCCGTTCTTGCTGTTGTTCTTGCCATAATTAATTCCTCCTAAACTGTAAGATGTACTCACAAAGTCAATTGCATTAAATACTCTGAGAATACATTGATTACTTCTTTATACATACTTTGCTATTATACATCAGAAATATTATTTTGAAAAGTTATTTTACTGATTTTTCTAATATTTCATGATTTGTATAAAAAAAACAGCGCTACCAGGATTCGAACCTGGAAATGCTGGAATCAGAATCCAGTGCCTTACCATTTGGCGAT
>CAKREJ010000035.1 GCA_934317185.1 uncultured Anaerobutyricum sp.
GATAGCTACTGGTGGAGAAGGAAAGACTGGAAGTGATACGGGTTCAGAGAATGGTTCAGGAAGCGAAAGTGGCTCAGGAAGTGGAAGTGGAACAGGCACAGAGAGCGGTTCGGGAAGCGGAAGTGGAACAGGTACAGAGAGCGGTTCGGGAAGCGGAAGTGGAACAGGTACAGAGAGCGGTTCGGGAAGCGGAAGTGGAATAGGCACAGAGAACGGTTCGGGAAGCGGAAGTGGAACAGGTACAGAGAGCGGTTCGGGAAGCGGAAGTGGAACAGGTACAGAGAGCGGTTCAGAAAGTGGATCTGAATCCGGCAAAGATGATAAGAACCCGGAGCCAAAGGAGAATATTAATAGTCTTGAGGATGCGTCTGGAACAGGAACAAAGGATGATAAATACATTTTTGATTTGAAAAAAGGTGGAAAAGTCAGCGGCTCTGTTATTAAACAACTAAAAGATAAGGGAGAGAATGGTTATGCAGTATTCAGAGAACATGATGGAGATGATACGAGTACTTATACATTAACCCCGGAAAAATTATCGAACATAAATGTAAAAGAAAGCAAGATGTATTCTGTTGAGGAATTGAAAAATGGCGGCGATGAAGATATTGTAGATAATGTTTCATCGGATGAAAGTTATATCAAAGGTTCCGGAACGAAAGAAGATCCATATGTATATAATTTGAATATTAATGGCTCTATTTTAGGAGATGTAATTCAGAAATTAATAAAAGATGGGAAATACGCGAAGTTTGTTGAATATGAAAGTGAACAGCAGACAGGAAAAACGTATGTTTTAACTCCGGATACAGCATTTAGAAGAGATATTGTATCAGAAGAGAACTATACAATCGCTTCATTGAATGAATTGACAAAAGCATCCTATACAGATTTACCAAAAGCAATAACAAGTATAGATGATAAAGATGATTACGATAGTTCAGATGAGAAATATGTATATTATCTGAGTGATAATGGAGTTATTAAAGGTTCTGTAATTAAAGAATTAATCAAAAGTAAGAAGTCCGCAGAGTTTATTTCCTATGCTTCTGAAAAGGATTATAAAGCAGGAACGAAGCAGTTCACATTATCTGTTAATGCAGATACCAAGTTTAAAAATATTTTATTGGATTCAACCCAATATGCTATTTCAGATTTAATAGACAATATACAAAAAGATGAACCGACAAAGCCAACTACAGAACAAAAAGATCCGACAAAACCTGTTACGAAAACAAAGACGATCAAGTTCAAACAGAATCGTAAGAAGATAACAGCAGGGAATGGATGCCTGCTTACCGTTGTAACATCGGACGGAAAGAGTATTGACCAGACAAAGGTTAAATGGGAGTTGCTTGATAATATTTCTAAAGACACTACTATCACAAAGACAAAGTCTGGTATCTGGCTTTATGTAGATGAGGGAGAACCGTCTTCTTCTGTAACAATTACAGCACAGGTTAAAAATGTAAAGGGAATCTCTACAGAAAAGATTTCAAGAACCATAATTATCAAAGGAGCCAATACCGGTGGAAATGGTGGTGGTAACGGAGGTGGCTCCGGCACTGGAGGAAGTGGTTCTGAAATTCCGGGAGATAGCAGTGGAGGAGATGACGGTGAGAATAGCTATACGGCTGCCGAATTAAGAGAAGCCATCTCCGACAAAGAGGATGAAATTTCTCAGGCAAAAGAAGATCTTCATGAAGCCCAGATTAATTACAATGAAGCGAAGGCAGAGGTAGATAAAGCTACAGTAAAGGCTAAGCTTGCAGGAACGGTAACAACGGCCTGCAGTAAGGGTACTCTTCCTACAGATGGTTCTGCAGCGATTGTTATAAAGGCGGCTGATGGAATGTATGTAAAGACATCGGTTAGTGAGATGGAGCTTGAGAGTGTAAAGGTTGGAGGAACAATTAAGTGTGTATCCAGTGATACAGGAGATGAATACACTGCCGAAATAAAGGAAATTTCTGATTTCCCTACAGCGGATTCCAGTAATGATGGCGGAACAACAAATCCAAACAGTTCATATTATCCTATCGTTGCATTTATTAAGGATGCAGATGGATTGAGTCCGGGAGGAAGTGTTGAAGTTTCTTACAGCTCTAAATCAATGGGGACAGCAAGTAAAGATGCAGTCTATATTCAGAAGGCATACATCCGCACAGAAGATAAGAAGAGTTATGTATATATCCGAGATAAGAAGACAAAGCGTTTAAAGAAGCAGTATATTACTGTTGGAAAAACAATGAATGGCCAGTACATGGAAATTGTTTCCGGACTTACAGAGAATGATAACATTGCCTTCCCTTATGGAAAGAATTTGAGAGAAGGGGTAAAAACAAAGATTTCCGAAGACGATAGCGAAATGATTTATTAGGAGGAAGAACAATGCTTGAAAATATAAGACTATCTTTTCAGGGTGTGTGGAGTCACAGACTACGTTCCTTCTTAACGATGTTGGGTATCATTATTGGTATTGCCGCAATTATTGCTATTGTATCAACAATTAAAGGAACAAATGAACAGATTAAGAAAAACCTGATTGGTTCAGGTACAAATACGACAACAGTACAGCTTACAGAAGAAGGAAACTACGCAGCAGAGATGGAATACGGAATCCCGAAAGGAATTCCGGTTCTCGACGATGATATGCGTCAACAGCTTGCGGAACTGGATCATGTAAAGGATGCATCTTTATATGTATCTCGTACACAGGTTGATTATATTTATTATAATGCGACAGCTCTTTCCGGAGGACAGCTTATCGGAGCAGATTCACATTATCTTGGAACCTGTGGTTATGTGATGAAAAGAGGAAGAGGATTTACAGAAAGTGACTATGAAAAATATCGTAAAGTTGCAGTAATTGATGGAGTAGCTGCAGATTCTCTTTTTGGAGATGAAAATCCGGTTGGAAAAACAATTGATATTAAGGGAGAGCCGTTTATTGTTGTTGGAGTTATTGAAGAATCCACAGCATTTAGTCCGGTTATTAATTCTGTCGAAGATTATTATACTTATGTGTATAATGATGGAAGTGCCAGTGGTATTGTTGTGATTCCGGATGTGGACTGGAATATCGTACAACAATATGATGAGCCACAGAATGCTAAGCTACTGGCAGATTCTACAGATAGCATGACTTCTGTAGGAAAAGCAGCACAGACACTTTTGAACGAAACGATAACCAGTAAAACAATCAAATATCGTGCAGCCAATATGAATGAAACAGCAGAAGAAAGTCAGCAGGTAAGTGCTACAACAAATAAACAGTTAATCTGGATTGCCAGTATTTCTCTGTTAGTTGGTGGTATTGGTGTTATGAATATTATGCTGGTATCGGTAACAGAACGTACCAGAGAGATTGGTCTTAAAAAGGCGATTGGTGCAAGAAAGAACAAAATATTGGCACAGTTTTTAACAGAGGCAGCGGTGCTTACAAGTTTAGGTGGTATTATTGGCACGATTACGGGAATTGCATTGGCAGAAATTATCGGTAAGATATCAAATGTTCCGATTGCGATCAGCATACCGGCAGTAATCCTTGCAATCGCATTTTCTACAGTTATTGGCGTTGTGTTTGGATTATTACCAGCGGTAAAGGCTGCGAACTTAGACCCGATTGTTGCATTGCGTCATGAATAGTGCTATGATGAGTTTAAAAACGATAGGTAACAGGAGTAAAATAATGGGTAAATATTTTGGAACAGACGGTTTTCGTGGCGAAGCGAATGTAGATTTAACCGTAGAACATGCGTACCAGGTGGGACGTTTCCTCGGATGGTACTACGGAAAAGATAAAGAACAGAAATGTAAAGTAGTAATAGGAAAGGACACTCGCCGTTCAAGCTATATGTTTGAATATTCTTTGGTAGCCGGATTAACTGCATCTGGTGCAGATGTCTATCTATTACATGTAACAACAACTCCAAGTGTTTCTTATATTGTAAGAACAGAGGATTTTGACTGCGGCATTATGATTTCTGCCAGCCATAATCCGTATTATGATAATGGAATCAAGCTCATCAATTCTAAAGGTGAGAAGATGGATGAAGAAACGATTCTAAAGGTAGAAGATTATATTGATGGTAAGCTTGAAGTTCCTATGGCAGTAAGAAATGAAATCGGTTGCACTGTAGATTATTCTGCCGGAAGAAACCGCTACATAGGCTACTTGATTTCTCTTGCAACACGTTCTTATAAGAATGTGAAGGTTGGACTTGATTGTGCGAATGGAAGTTCATGGATGATTGCCAAAAGTGTTTTTGATGCTTTAGGAGCAAAAACCTATGTTATCAATGCAGAGCCAGATGGTTTAAACATTAATATGAATGCAGGTTCTACCCATATCGAAGTACTTCAGAAGTTCGTAAAAGATAATCAGCTTGATGTAGGATTTGCTTTTGACGGAGATGCAGACCGCTGTATTGCCGTTGATGAGAATGGTAATGTGGTAGATGGAGACTTAATTTTATACATTTATGGACGTTACCTCAAAGAAAAAGGTGCACTTCGTAACAATACAGTAGTAACAACAATTATGTCTAATTTCGGACTCTATAAAGCCTTTGATGAAATTGGTATTGATTATGAAAAGACACAGGTTGGTGATAAATATGTTTACGAAAATATGGTAAAGAACGGACATCGTATCGGTGGAGAACAGTCCGGTCATATCATTTTCAGTAAATATGCAACAACAGGAGATGGAATCCTCACAGCAATAAAAATGATGGAAGTTATGCTAGAGAAAAAGTCCTCCCTTGCAACACTTGCATCTCCTGTACGCATTTATCCACAGGTACTTAAAAATGTACGTGTAAAGAGTAAACCGGAAGCACAGAATGATGCTGACGTACAGGCAGCAGTAAAACAGGTGGCAGAAACACTTGGAACAACAGGAAGAATCCTTGTACGTGAAAGTGGAACTGAGCCTGTAATTCGTGTTATGATTGAGGCTGAAACAAAGGAAGAATGTGAGAAGTATGTAGACTCCGTAATCGAAGTCATCAAAGAAAAAGGACATTGTGAATAACGTCTGATTACTTGTAGTAATTTATTAGATTATCTCCTAGTCTTTTTCTGATTTGGATCAGACAGGAAAATAAAAAGTAGCTTATAGCAGATGTGACCTCGGAGCAAATATTGAATGCGAGCCTTTATGCAAGCATTCAAGATGCAGCGACTACCGGCACAGATGCTATAAGCTACTTTTTATTTTTCGTCAAGCTTCAAATCAGGATCTGTATTCTTCTGGAATGTCTTCTTCATCCCATACGATGACATTAAAGTTTTTCTGGCATCCCATTTTAATTCCGAAACCAAGAACGTTATCTGTAGAACGATCTAAAGCAACTTTGATAAAATCAACAGCCTCTTTATGTTTCTCTCCTACAACGTACACGTTAAAATTTTTGGAATATTCTCCGTTTAAAACAGTAAATTCTCCATTTTTTAAATGCTCGTCACGTTCTGGAGCTAATTTTCTTTTCTCAAGTATTGTCATAATAGTTCTCCTCCTTAAAATTTTGATACCAGATTGCTACGTGTTTTGCACTCTCGCAATCTTCAAAAACATTTATAATTCACTCATTTTTCTTTGAAAAATGGCTGCTTACTCATACTTTTGAACTCTTGACCCCGGTATCTTCACAAATAGTAATTATAACATTTATTATGAAATCTTCAAGGAGTCTTGCAGAAGAAAATTATTTTACAATTTCCTGTTCAGAATCAGTCATAAGAAAGTTTTTGCAAAGGTATCCTTCTCGCACACCATAACGGGATACCCATAATTCTTTACAATGCAGTTGTTCCATGACTTCTTTTGCAACAAGCATACCAGGGATGATGGTGTGGACACGGTCAGGGCATAATTTTAAAATATAATTACGAGAAAGAGTATTACGCTTGGTCAGAATTTTTAAAATTTTATCAAATTCTTCTTTTGTGATAATCCGATTATTTTCCTGTTTATTAAAATGATAATTTACAATGTTTAAAATGGCTCGACAAGTACCGCCCACACAGCAGACCTTTTCCGGAGACTTTTTTGGAAATTCTACCATATCAAGACGTTTGGCAATACGTTTAGAAATTGCTTTTTGTTCTTTTTTATCTGGCCATAAACCGGAAACATGATTATGGAAAAGATTTAAAGAACCAATAGAAATACTTTGAGATTTTTTAACTTTTCCATTTTTTATACGGACGAATTCTGTACTTCCACCACCAATATCAAACATAATTCCATTTTTTAAATCTGTCGTATATAAAGCACCATAATATCCGAGAATACCTTCTTCGCTGCCTGCAATTACATCAACAGAAAGTCCGGTTCTTCGCTTAATAGTTTCCAGAGCCTTTTCTGTGTTTTTTATGTTACGGAGAGAAGCCGTAGCAAATACATGCATTTCATTTACTCCAAGCTGCTGTAAAAGAATCTTGAAATCAAGTAGTACGGCACAGGCCTGATTGATTCCATCATTTGACATGATTCCATGAGAAACATATCCAGCAAGACCAGCCATATATTTTTTGGAAAATAAAGTTTCAAAACCGCCATTATTCAGTGTATTATAGAGAGAAAGACGGATTGTATTTGAACCTAAATCGACGATAGCACATTTCATAAATAAAACCTCCTAAAAATCAGTAATATTGCTATAATAACAAGTGTTCGTAAAAAAAGGAAGAAATATAAAAGAAGTTTTTGTAAAATGATATTGCAATGAAAAAAAGGATATGGTAAGATAAATGTAATAATTTTACAAAAAGAAAGAGGGACGAATATGGCTATTCAGTGTGATTTATGTGCATATTATTGGATTGATGAAGAAGATGGTACAGGGGAATGTCAGGTTAATCTGGATGAAGATGATTTAGCAAGGATGTTATCTGGTTCATCAGATAGCTGCCCATATTTTCAGATGGATGATGAGTATAAGATAGTAAGAAAGCAGATGTAAAGCCGGCTTGTCTGGACAACAAACGAAATGATACAGCGACGATAGAAGTAGATACACCAAGTGTATGCAGAGAGTCTGGTAAAACAATACAGTTGCCGAAAGCTATAGGCGAAAAAGATGTGGTTGCAATTGAAGGGTTAATTATACGAACTGATTTGTTTTTTCGTTGTATTCAAATCCTGCGATAGATAATTTTTCTTTTAACTCATTCTCGTTAATATTCATAGCTTCGCATAATGTCTCTAATGAAGAATAAAAATCTCTGAGCTTTGTATTAATAACGCTGTAAAGCATGATGGGGTCTTGTGGTAAGTGTTCCATTTTGTTTCAGGTCCTTTCAAAAATAATTATTCAAAAATGAGCGGATTAAGCTTATTATAATTTATAGTAAAATACAAAAAAAGAGATGCCTCATATGCTATAAAAAATATATATACCAAAGAATCAGCAGAGGAAGGCATCCCTTAAAACTAGAAATACGTTATCTAATTTCTAGTTAAATTATATATGAAATCTTGAAAAAAAGCAAGTAAAAATGAAAAGAAATACTGTACTATTTTTAATACAGTATTTTTGCTTTTATAAAATAGAATAAAGTCGAAAATTGCATAAAAATTAAAAATACATTAGTTGTGAATTGACATGAATTATAAAATATAGGATTTTTGTAAAAAAAAGCAGTAAATATATAACATAAATTGGAAAAGAACGTTAATTTTCTGGACTTCATTTTTTATTTGTAGTATTCTAATGAGTAGAATATTTTATTGGAGGTAATATTTATGAATAAAGTATGGAAGTTCCATAATGATGTGGATACTGACCAGATTATCGCTTCACAGTATTTACTTTTACCAGATATTGAAGCAATGAAACAGTATACATTCGAGTCTTTAGATCCAGATTTTGCAAAGAAAGCACAGGCTGGAGATTTGATCGTAGCCGGTGAGAACTTTGGCTGTGGGTCCTCAAGAGAACAGGCTCCAAGTGTCTTAAAGGCTCTTGGAATCAAGGCCGTAATTGCGAAGTCTTTTGCCAGAATTTTTTATCGTAATTCAATTAATATCGGCCTTCCGGTTATTGTATGTAAGGAATTATATGACCATGTAGAAGATGGCGGTCAGGCTCAGCTTGATTTATCTGCCGGTACAGTTACTGTTGATGGACAGGTATTTTCCTGTACAAAGCTTCCGGAATATATGCAGAATATTTTGAATGCCGGAGGCTTGATTGCATCTTTAAATAAGGAGGAAGCGTAAATTATGGGAATGACTTTAGGAGAAAAGATTATCGCCCGTGCTGCCGGAGTTGATTTTGTAAAACCGAATGATATACATACTGTTACTTTAGACCGAATGATGAGTAACGATGGAACGACTCATCTGACTGTAGATATGTATCATAACCAGTTAAAACATCCAAAGATTGCTGATAAGGATAAAGTTGTTTTTATTATGGATCACAATGTCCCTGCTGAGAATCCAAAGACAGCAGAGGCACATAAAAAGATGCGTGACTTTGCGATAGAGAATGATATTAAGCTTTATGAAGGACAGGGTGTATGCCACCAGATTATGATGGAAGACTATGTTTGTCCGGGTGAGCTGATTTTTGGAGCAGATTCTCATACAACTTCCTACGGTGCTCTTGGTGCATTTGGTACAGGTGTTGGATGTACAGACTTTTTATATGCTATGACTACAGGAACTTCCTGGGTCATGGTTCCGGAAACCATTCGTTTTAATTTACATGGTAAGTTAAAAGAAGGTGTCTATCCAAGAGATTTGATTCTTACGATTATCGGAGATATCGGAGCCAATGGAGCCAATTATAAGATTATGGAATTTGCAGGCGATGGTGCACATGAGCTTTCTATTGATGATCGTATGGTTCTGTGTAATCTTACAGTAGAGGCTGGGGCTAAAGCAGGAATTGTGGAGCCGGATGAAAAGGTTGTAGAATATTGTAAAGCACATGGTCGTGAGGCCGTACATATGTTTAAAAGTGATGAGGATGCTCATTTCTGTGAAGTATACGATTATGATCTGAGCAAGATTGAGCCAGTTGTGGTTCGTCCGGACTTTGTAGATAATTTTGCACTTCTTAAAGAGGTAAAAGAAGAAAAAATAGCTATTGATGAAGCCTTTTTAGGTTCTTGCAACAATGGCCGCATCGATGATCTGCGAGTTGCTGCTAAGATTGTAAAAGGGAAACAGGTTGATCCAAAGGTTCGTTTTATTGTAGCACCTGCTTCAAAAGCAGTATATATTCAGGCATTGGAAGAAGGAATTATTACTACACTGATGGAAGCTGGAGCGATGGTTATGAATTGTAACTGTTCTGTATGCTGGGGAAGTTGTCAGGGAGTTATCGGTGAGAATGAAGTACTGATTTCTACCGGAACAAGGAACTTTAAAGGGCGTGCAGGGGCACCAAGTTCAAAGGTTTACCTGGCAAGTTCGGCTACAGTAGCAGCTTCTGCTCTTGCAGGGTATATTACAGGACCGGAAGCTTAAAGTATTCACAACAACAAAATCGTTTTATTATAGAAAGAGGTGCTTATATTATGGAACAATTTACCGGAAAGGTATGGGTGCTTGGAGATGATATTGATACAGATATTATCATTCCAACAGAATATCTGGCACTGCCTACCGTGGAAGATATGAAGCAGTATGGATTTTCTCCGTTAAGACCGGAGCTTGCAAGTCAAATTCAGGAAGGGGATATTATTGTTGCCGGAAAGAATTTTGGCTGCGGTTCTTCAAGAGAGCAGGCTCCTGAAATTATTAAAGCATTGAAAGTGAAGTGTGTTATTGCTAAGTCATATGCCCGTATTTTCTTTAGAAACTCCATTAATAACGGACTTTTACTTATTGAGAACAGTGATATTCAGGATGTGATCAAAGAGGGAGATGACCTCATCGTAAATATGGGTGAGTCTTTGGAATTTGATGGAAAGACTTATCCAATACACCCACTGCCAGATAATCTGATGGATATTATCAATGCAGGGGGACTTGTAAAAGCAATGCAGAAACGTAATGGAATTATTTAGGAGGCAGTTATGGGAAGTACATTAATTGAGAAAATTATCGAAAAAAACACTGGCCTTTCTAAAGTAACTCCGGGTCAGATTGTTACAGTAAATGTTGACAGAGTAATGATTCATGATATTTTTATTCCATTTGTGGCAGAAAAGTTCGAAGAAATGGGATTTAAAAAGCTATGGGATGCAGATAAGGTTGTACTGATTTATGATCATCTTGTTCCGACAAGTGCAGTAGAAGATGTCCGTCATTTTAAAATTGGGGATGCGTTTGCGGACAAATATGGTTTAACACATGTGCACAGACGTGATGGTATCTGTCATCAGCTTATGACAGAAGCTGGTTATGCAAAACCGGGAAATATTGTCTTTGGTACAGATTCTCACACAACAACTTATGGATGTGTAGGATGTTTTTCTTCCGGTATTGGTTATACGGAGATGGCTTCTATTCTTGGAACCGGAGAGATGTGGATTCGTGTCCCGGAAACAATAAAGGTGGTTATTGACGGAACACTTCCGGCTAATGTAACAGCTAAAGATGTGATTTTACGTCTTATTGGCGATCTTCGTGCAGACGGTGCAACCTATAAGGCACTTGAAATTACAGGTTCAGCGGTAGATAAGATGAGTGTTGCCTCAAGAATGACAATTTCTAATATGGCAATCGAGGCTGGAGCAAAGTGCTGTTTATTCCGTCCAGATGAGAAAACGTGTGAATACTCAGAAGTAAAGATGGAAGATGTAAACTGGCTTTATGGTGATGAAGATGCAACGTATTGTCGTATAATGACATATCAGGCCGAAGAACTTGTACCAGTATGTGCCTGTCCTTCACAGGTAGATAATATTCATCCGGTAAGCGAGCTTGTTGGAACAGACATTGATCAGGTATTTATTGGTTCCTGTACGAATGGACGTTTAGAAGATCTGGCAGTGGCCGCAAAAATTCTTGAAGGAAAGACAGTTTCCTGCCGTACGATCATAACTCCGGCCAGCCGCAAGATTTATATCGAGGCAGTCAAAGCGGGTTACATGGCAACTTTGGCAAAAGCAGGAGCAATTATTACCCAACCGGGTTGTGGATTATGTTGTGGACGTGCAGGAGGAATCCTTTGTGATGGAGAAAAGGTACTTGCAACCAATAATCGTAACTTCTTAGGGCGAATGGGAACATCCAAAGTAGGAATTTACTTAGGATCTCCGGCAACAGCAGCTACCTCTGCAATACATGGGAAAATTACACTTCCTTCCATGTAGAATACTAATTTATTAGTAACGGACGAAAAATAAAAAAGAATATAATAGCATCTGTGCCAGTAGTCGCTGTGTGAAGAATACTCGTAAAAACTCGCATTCTTTACTCGCTCCGAGGTCACATCTGCTATTATATTCTTTTTTGATTTTTCTGTCTGTTATTAAATTGAAGATGAAAATTAAATTAGTGGAGAGAGAAAGGGGAATCTCCAGTAGATTATGGCAGTCGATCGGAGAAAATCTTCAGTAAACAAAAAGTGTCTAATCTTTTCACTAAATCAGTATCGGGAAGAAAATATGTGAAATAAAGAGCACACATTTCCGTGTAGCCCCTTCTTCCATCTCAGCATCAAATACTAATTTACCCAAGTGACGGACGAAAAATAAAAAATAAATACTAGTAAAATGTGCCAGTAATCGCTGCGTATGGAATGCGAACCTTTTCGGTGAGCATTCCATACGCAGCGACTACTGGCACAGATGTTACCTGCTTCTTTTTTCTTTTTCGTCCGTGATTCAAACAAATTAGTATTTGAGAGCTTCTTCACTTGTTTGTGCAAGTATTTTCATTGCTTCCTCGGGGTAAGCACCGATAGCTGTTTCTCCGGTTAACATTAATGAGGACGCTCCATCTAAAACTGCCTGAAAGATATCTGTCACTTCTGCTCTTGTAGGGACAGGGTTTTGTTCCATAGAAGCAAGGAACTGTGTTACGACCATAAATGGTTTCTTTGCATGAAGGCAGGTTATTGCGATTCTTTTTTGGATAGCAGGAAGTTTAGGTAAAGGTACTGCATTTCCAAGATCTCCTCGGGCAATGACAATTTCATCACAAAAAGGAAGAAGAGAAGGGAGGTGTTCAACACCTTCTAAGGATTCTATTTTGGCAAAAATACGAATATGTGCCATATTATTAGCCAGCAATTCTTTGCGTAGTGTAATCAAATCGTCTGCGTTTCTTACAAAGGGAAGCATAACACCGGTAACATGGTATTTACGAAGCAGCTTTAAATTTTTTTTGTCAGTTTCTGTGAGAACAGGAAGAGGGATACTGACTCCGGTAATAGCGATACTTTTCTTTGAAGTTAAATCCCCACCTTTTATTACTTTTCCACAAAAAATATCTTCTTCTAAAGGTGTAGATAATTTTAAAAGGATTTTTCCATCATTTAATTTTACTTCCTGTCCTTCATTAAAATGGGAAAAAAGTATTTCCGGGCAGGGAATAATAGAGAATTCATCTTCGCCTTCTAAAATACGAGAAAAAATATCAGAATTTTTTTTCTTCTTATTAAATGATTTTTCCGATATAAGAAAAATAATATCACCTTCACAAAGAGACAATGGAAAATCCAGTGTACCAATTCGAAGTTCAGGTCCTTGCAGGTCAACAAGTAGCTCAGGTATGATATGAAGACGTTCGGAAACTTCATGGTATTGCCGGAGCCAGTTCTCACAGTCATCAAGATTGCTGTGAGAAAGATTAAGTCGCATACCAGTCATTCCTGCCAAAAACATTGCCTGTATTTTTTCTTTTGAAGCACAGGCAGGACCGAGTGTTCCGTATAAGTGAAGAGAATGTTTCATTATAAAAACCTCCTATAATGTCATGCTAACTATTCAAAGTCAGTGTGTTTTTTAACTTCTCAAAAATATAAATTTATTGTATCATATTTTATAAGATATGGAGGAGATTTTATGGAATGGAAATTAACAACGCTGCTTGAAAATCATTCGGATAAAGAAGAACAATATG
>CAKREJ010000036.1 GCA_934317185.1 uncultured Anaerobutyricum sp.
CTATTAGAATTTCCCAGCTGCTCTTATATGTTTGATCACAACAGGTAACTTTATCCCCTGTCTATATCATAAGATATCTTAAATGTATCTACCGGACCATCTTCACACATACAATTTAATATAAGCATGATTTTATCATCACTTACTTTTCCTTCTATTAAGATCATAGAAATATCATAATCTTCCACGGCTGATACAATATTAATAGTAATCTGTCTTAATATATTGGCAACAACCTTTGTATCAAGTTCAATTTTTCCATCTTCAAATTCAAGCAGAATTTCTAATCCATCATATCTTTCCTGAAAAAATGTAACTAACTCTTTTAGATTTTCCAATAATTCCGGATATGTTTCATGTCTTTTATAAAAATCTTCTACTGAAATTCGATTTTTCTCTTTTTTTAACAGAAAGCTTGAAAGACTATCCTCAGAATCTTCTTTTAACATATCTTCTATATCATCAAGAAAATCCTTTATTTCTGACATTCTGCTGTCTAGCATCTCTGCCTCTTCACTTATTCTATTAATATTTGCAAGAAGCTGCTTCTCTTTTTCATCTTTCTGTTCTTCATCAATCTCACTTATATTCAATGGAGAAAAATACTTTCTCATATCTTTCTTTCCTATATTGGGAAATAAGGTCTTGTCCTTCTGTTCCTTCTCCATTTTTAACTGAAGAATCTCATTCTCCAGATTATCTTTTTTCTCCGATAGAAATAAATATTCATTAGAAAGATGCTTTCTTAGTTTATCATGAAAAACAGCCATCCTCCCCTGAAAATTTGTATTATCTATAAAAATATCATTCTTTTCTTTCATATCCATACGGCCTGCCTTATCTTTCCGGCATATTCTATGCCTATAAAGGACTCTTTGATGGTGTTCCGGCTTTTCTTGGATAAAGCTTTGGTGTTCCTTTACACTTCTTTATTTTAATTAAAAGACGTTCTGCCTCATCCTCTTCTAAGTGGAACTCTTCCACTTTTTCTATCTTACATCCTAACACATTCATACAGTTTTGTGCATTAGAAATTTCCTCTGAACCTTTTTTTCCTTTATAAGATACAAAATATCCATTTGTTCTGACAAAAGGAATGCAGTATTCACTTAAGACACTTAAATTGGCAACTGCTCTTGAAACACAAAGATCGAAAGCCGCTCTTAATTCTTTGTCTCTTGCAAGGTCTTCCGCTCTTCCGTGAATTGCCTCTAAACCGTCTAATCCGAGTGCTTCTTTTACTTCTTTTAAAAACTTCACTCTTTTATTCAGAGAATCAACAAGTACAAATTCTATCTCGGGATATACTATTTTCAATGGGATACCCGGAAAACCTGCACCTGTTCCCACATCAATACATTTCTTTATTCTGTCCATATCCACAACTCTGCGGCAGCTTAAGCTGTCGATGAAATGTTTCTCTATCACCTCATCTTCATCCGTAATTGCTGTCAGATTCATGGATTTATTTGTTTCAATAAGCATCTTATAAAACATTTCAAACTGCTCTAGCTGTTTTGAAGAAAGCTCGATATTCTCTTTTAATGCTCTCACCTTTAATTTTTCTTTAAAATCCATACATTATCCTCTGTAATAATTAATTACTTTTTTGATTATAGTAGCTATCTGTTTATTCTATTTTTTATGTCGCATCTGTTCTATATAAATCATAAGAACGGAAATATCAGATGGAGAAACACCGGATATTCTTGATGCCTGTCCGACAGAATGTGGATGTACTGCCTTTAATTTTTGTACTGCCTCATTACGCAAATTGTGTACTTCGTCATAATTTATAGTGTCAGGAATTAGTTTATTTTCCATCTTTTTAAATTGTTCTACTTGTTGAAGCTGTCTCTTAATATAACCTTCATATTTAATATTAATGTTAATCTGCTCTATTACATCATCATCTAATAACTCTCTATCCGGATCAATCGGAGCTAAACATTCATAATTAAGTTCCGGACGTTTTATTAATTCTTCCAATGTAGAGCCACTATTTAACGGAGAACTTCCTAAGCTAACCAGTAATTCCTGCACCGTCTTATTCGCACCAATATTTACGTGTTTTAAACGTTCGATTTCTTTCTCTATCTGTTCCTTCTTTAAGAGGAACTTCTCATATCTTTCATCATCGATCAATCCAATCTCATGTCCAATCGGAGTAAGACGCATATCTGCATTATCCTGTCTTAATAATAAACGATATTCCGCTCTGGAAGTCATCATACGATACGGCTCATGATTTTCTTTTGTTACAAGATCATCAATTAATACACCGATATATGCCTGTGAGCGATCTAAAATTACAGCATCCTTTCCCAAACACTTTCTTGCTGCATTAATACCGGCAAGAAGTCCCTGACACGCTGCTTCTTCATAACCGGAGCTTCCGTTAAATTGTCCGCCACTGAAAAGTCCCTCAATATTTCTGAATTCTAATGATAACTTTAACTGATTAGGATTAATACAATCATACTCTATCGCATAAGCATTACGGATAATCTTTACATTTTCCAGTCCTTTTACAGTACGGTACATCTCATACTGTACATCCTCCGGAAGCGAACTGCTCATACCGCCGACATACATTTCATTTGTAAATTCGCCTTCCGGTTCAATGAATAACTGGTGACGCTTTCTATCAGCAAAACGAACAACTTTGTCCTCTATAGACGGACAATATCTCGGACCCGTTCCCTCAATCACACCTGCATAAATTGGTGATCGGTCTAAATTATCCCGGATGATTTTATGTGTTTCCTCATTGGTATAAGTCAACCAGCAAGATATCTGCTCTCTCTTAATATCCTCTTCCTTATTGGTAAAACTAAATGGTACAATTTTTTCATCACCAAACTGTTCTTCCATTACATCAAAATTAACGGAACGTTTATCGATTCTTGCCGGGGTTCCCGTTTTAAAACGATACAATTCAATACCATTATCTTTTAGTGACTGACTTAAATAATTCGCAGCCTGCAGTCCGTTTGGTCCTGTATAATTTACCACTTCTCCATAAAGACATCTTGCTTTTAAATACGTTCCGGTCGCTAACACAACTGTCTTTGCGTGATAAATCGCTCCGGAAAAAGTTTTTACACCTTTGATCACACCAGCTTCCACGATAAGTTCGGTAACTTCTGCCTGACGCAAAGTTAAATGCTCTGTATTTTGAAGTGTATAACGCATTGTCATCGAATACGCATCTTTATCTGCCTGTGCTCTTAACGAATGCACGGCTGGTCCCTTCGACTTATTCAGCATCTTAGACTGAATATAAGTCTTGTCAATATTTTTACCCATTTCTCCGCCGAGAGCATCTATTTCTTTTACAAGATGCCCCTTAGAGCTTCCTCCGATATTCGGATTACATGGCATCAATGCCACACTGTTCATACTAACTGTAAAAAGGATTGTCTCACAGCCAAGCCTTGCGGCCGCTAATGCCGCTTCGCATCCGGCATGACCTGCTCCTACTACAACCACATCATAGTATTCTTCTACGGTTTTCATTCTATCCTCCTTGTTTCAATCCACGGTCGATACTTCACGGAGTCTAAATAATCAGATATACCTGGTAATTAAGGTCTTTTATTTTCCTGTACAGAACTTGGAAAATATCTCATTTACCAAATCTTCTTCTACAGCTTCACCTATAATCAATCCCAGCTTCTCATACGCATTCATAAGATCAATCGTAAAGAAATCTTCCGGCATTCCTGCCTCGATACTTCTCTCCACACATTCAAGACTCTCATAAGTCTTAGCTAATGCGTCTTTATGTCTTGCATTTGTAATATAAACTTCCTGATTCACGTCTATTTTACCATGAAACATCATATTTTTTAATTCTATTATAAAATTATCTATTCCCTCTCCATATTTTGCAGAAATAGAAATCACCGGTACATCCTGTGAAATATATTCCTGTAATACAGATTGGTCGAAAATACCTTCAGACTTGGTTTTGTCTGATTTATTTAGTAAAATGATCTTCTTTTTATCCTGAATCTTCTTTAGGATCTCTATATCTTCTTCACTGATTTGTACCGATGTATCCATTAAAAATAAAATCAGATCCGCACTCTCAATCTCTTTCTTTGCTCTTTCTACTCCAATACTCTCTACTTTATCCTCTGTATCACGAATTCCAGCAGTATCTACAATATTAAGCGTAATCCCTTCAATCGTAACAGATTCCTCTAAAGTATCTCTCGTCGTTCCGGCAATATCTGTGACAATCGCCCTATCCTCTCCTAATAGAGCATTTAAAAAAGAGGACTTTCCTGCATTTGGCTTTCCTACGATACAGGTTCGGATTCCTTCTGCGATAATTCTTCCATTATCAAAGGAATCTAACATTTCCTTAGCTGTCTGAATCCACTGTTTATCTTTCTCAAGAAGCTTTTCCGGAAATCCATCTAAACTGTAATGCTCCGGATCATCTAATGCTGACTCTATAAATGCAATCTGATAGATAATCTCCTCTCTTAACTTCTTTATCTTCTCAGATAAACCTCCCTTTAATTGAGTCATAGAATTCTTTCTCGCCATTTCATTTTTAGAATCAATTAAATCCATAACCGCTTCTGCCTGTGACAAATCAATTCTTCCATTAAGAAATGCTCTCTTAGTAAACTCTCCCGGTTCTGCTGCTCTTGCTCCATTTTTTAAAACAAGATTCAGCACTTTATAAACTACTGTAACACCACCATGACAGTCAATCTCAACTATATCTTCTTTTGTATAACTATGTGGTCCCTTCATAATAAGGACGATACATTCATCAATAACTTCCTGTCCATCCTTAATATTTCCATAATAAATACGATGATTTTCCAACTGGTGGACATCCGTTTTTTTATTATACGGTTCAAAAATATTAGAAAGAATCTGCATGGACTCACTGCCACTGATTCTTATAATTCCTATTCCTGCATTCGACACTGCGGTAGAAATCGCAGCGATTGTATCAAATTCATTTATCCTTCCCATAACACTCTCCATCTGTTCGGATTGCCTGAGTTTCAAAAATAATCAGAACTTATCTTTTTCCAATTATACTGTCTGCATTTTATTAAATTTTAAATTCTGTAAATCCAAAAATAGGAATGTCTAAAAATTCCCGCAAGAATCTTTAAACATCCCTAATCTCATACTTATGCTATCTGTCTCTCTTTAACATGATAACAACTTTTCTATACGGTTCCTCACCTTCGCTCTTCGTGCAGACATATCTGTCATTCTGAAGTGCAGAATGAATCACACGCCGTTCATACGGATTCATTGGCTCTAAAGCAACAGGCTTTTTCGTTCTTTTTACCGTATATGCTATTTTTTTAGCTAACTTTTCAAGTGTTGTCTTTCTTCTCTCGCGGTAATTCTCTGTGTCAAGCTTAACACGGATATAGGCATCACTCTCACGATTGACATAAAGACTGATCAGATACTGTAATGCATCGAGTGTCTGTCCTCTCTTTCCGATAAGAATACCCATATCGGAACCGGATAAATCAATATTCATTACATTATCTTCTTCTTTAAAATCAATATTTACTGTAGTTTCCACATTCATGGCAGCAAATAATTCATCACAAAATTCCTGTGTTCGTTCTAATAAAGACTTTTTTAATATTACTTTAATCACAGCCGGCTTACTATTAAAAATGCCCAGAAAGCCTTTGCTTCCCTCATCAATCACTTCATATTGCAATTGATCACTGCTGATTCCAAGCTCAAGAGTAGCTGCGGTAATCGCCTCATCTACTGTTTTTGCTTTAAATTCTCTAACTTCCACTACTTCTTACCTCCCCTGGCATTACCATGTTCCTTCTCATACTGAGATACCAGATACGCTTTTTTACCGATTTCTCCAAGCTTGCTGACATCAACATCATCAAGCACTGCATAATCTTCGGCACCTGTTCCCTCTGGTCCATGTATTTTCTTTGTATTAATGGAAGCAATCTGCTTTATTGTTTTTTTTGCGGAAGGATTCTCAATCTCCTCTTTGGCAGCATCTGCTTTTGCTGAGGTATCCATGAGTCTTTCCATAAATGTTTTCTGTCCTTTTGCCTTCTTCTTTGCAGCTTTTTCTTTATTCTTAGCAACAAGAATATCAATATCTACACTATCCATGTATTTATTAATGACAACCTGCTGTAAGCACTGGAATAATGCACTTGTTACCCAGTAAAGACCAAGACCTGCCGGTGTAACTAAACAAAAATATAAAGACATAAGAGGCATCATGATCGTCATGCTCTTTGTCATTCCTGCCGCAGGATTATTCCCATCCAATTCAGGCTGTTTCATTGTCTTTGCTGATAAATACTGGAATAATGCCGCCAAAATCGGAATTAACCAATAAATAGACGGATGAAATCCCGGTGTCTGAGCTACATTAATTCCCGCAAAGAAATCATTCATCCCAATAATATGTGTAGATGAACTGTTAATTACATCTGCTGCTGACGGAAATGCTTCGGCAAGCTTATGCCATGCATCTGCATTAAAATAATTCAGTGTATCGATAATCTGATTCTTTGTCGCATCTGATGCAAGCGTTGTAACGTAAGAGGATTTTAATCCCTTACCAATCTTATTAATAGTATCAATTGCCCCTGCCTGTCCTGCGATTGCAGTTACAATCTGCATATAAACAGCTTTAACCTGAGGAATATATGCAGGAATCTTACGAATAACCTGATATAAAGCCAGGAAAATAGGCATCTGAATTACTAACTGAAGACATCCACCCGTAGGGTTCGTGCCATATTTTTCGTATACCTTCTGAATCTCTTCATTCTGCTTCATCATAGAAGCCTGATCAGTCTTATTACGGTATTTTCTCTGAATCTTATTGATTTCAGGCTGCATTACCTGACTTATCTTTGCAAACTTCTGTTGCTTAATAGTCAGAGGCAGCATTAATAAACGAACAATAATGGTAAATATGATAATACATAATCCAATGTTCTGAATGCCAACGAAATTCAGACAATAAAAAATGAATTCCATGACATACCCAAGCAAGGTAGCAATCCATCCGATAATCGGAGTGGTTGACTGCGTCAATAACATACTTTTCCTCCTTAATTATGGAACCGGATCATATCCGCCTTTCGAAAAAGGATTACAACGCAGAATCCGCCACGCTGCTAATAATCCCCCCTTTAATACACCATGCTTCTCAATTGCCTCTATCGCATACTGCGAACAGGTCGGTGTATATATACAGGTCGCTCTTCCCTTAAGAGCCGACAGATATTTCTGATAAAATCTTATTATTTTAATCAAAATAACTTTCATTCCAAATCATCGTCTTCCAATAAATGATGTAAATTCAACAAATGAAAAATGGCACTTTCAAAATTCCCATAGTCAGAATTCTTCGCTGACGGGCGTGCCACAATTACAATGTCATAGCCACTCTTTACTTCTCCCCAATGGAGACGCATAATCTCTCTGATTACTCTGGTTACCCTGTGGCGGACAATACTATTTCCTACTTTTTTACTTACGGAAATTCCCACGCGGTTATAAGATAACTCATTCTTCTTTATTATCATTACAAAACAACGGTTCGCTTTAGACTTACCATTACGATATACCGCCTGGAATTCCCAATTCTTTCTTAAAGACTTAAATTCATTCACTTAACTTTCTCAACTTTCCAAACAATCAAATGAGAAAAGAAAAGGTCACATCACTGCGACCTAAGCTGATAATTTATTTCTTCCTTTTGCTCTTCTTCTAGCTAATACTTTTCTGCCGTTAGCAGTACTCATTCTTTTTCTAAATCCATGAACTTTAGATCTCTGTCTTTTCTTTGGCTGAAATGTCATCTTCATGCGAAAGCCACCTCCTTAACGAATATTATACCTGTCTTGTTGAAAAACATCACTCCTATTATATTGAAAAAAGTCCTCTAAGTCAAGCAATTCCTGCGTTTTTTCTTATTAAATCTTTATTTTTATTTTTTTGCACATTCAAATCAGAGGTTATGCACGAGTTATCCACAAAATGTGCATAACTTGTGTATAACTATTTAAATATTCACAATTACGTCCTTGAAATTCGTCGATAGTCCCTTTTATTCTGCAATTTTTGATGTGTATAATTTCGTTTTAGTTATCCACATTCTGTTCTTTTTCATTTTTTTCTTAAAAAAAACAGCATTTTTCTCAGTTATCCACAATAAGTTATCCACATTTTCTCAACATTCGTATATTGAAAAAAATTTCGTTCTGTTATACACTTATACTAAAAGCCGAGCTGTTTTGATAATCTGATTTTTTCATTAAAACAGTTCAACATATTAAACCAGAATGGAGCTAACAATGAAAGAATTAATTGAGTCAAAATGGCAGGAGATTCTAAATATTCTCATAAAAGAACACGAAATATCTGAAGTTGCCGTTAATACTTGGATACAACCCTTGATTGTTCAGACAATTACAGATGACAGTATTACTTTTTTTATGGTGCGTGGACCCCGTGGAATTGAATTTATCAAGCACAAATATTATGATATTTACCTTTCTATGGCAATTGAGCAGGTTACCGGAAAGCAATTTAAAATTCTTTTTACCGACTCCAACTCTGCAGCTCCAAAAACAGAGCCTAAAAAAACTTCTGTTCCTGCAGAATACATTGGTAACTTAAATCCAAGATATACTTTTGATACTTTTGTAGTCGGTCCAACTAACAAGATGGCACATGCTGTTTCCGTTGCTGTTGCCGAATCACCCGGTGGTGCTTATAACCCGCTCTTTTTATATGGAGGAGCTGGTCTTGGAAAAACACATTTGATGCATTCTATCGCTCATCATATCATTAATAATCGTCCGGATTTGCGTGTTTTATACGTAACCTCCGAAAAATTTACTAATGAGCTGATCGATTCCTTAAAACATGATAAAAATAAGGAATTTCGTGATAAGTACCGTAATATCGACGTTTTGTTAATCGATGATATACAGTTTATAATAGGAAAAGAAAGTACTCAGGAGGAATTTTTCCATACTTTTAATGAACTCCATGAGGCGAAAAAACAGATTGTTATTTCATCCGATAAACATCCTCGGGAAATCGCCACTTTAGAAGAACGTTTACGTTCTCGTTTTGAATGGGGTATCACCGCAGATATCCAGCCACCGGATTATGAAACCAAGATGGCAATTTTGAAAAAGCGTGCTGAACTTGAACATTTGGATATCAATCCTGAAGTTATGCAGTATGTCGCAACTAATATTAATTCCAATATCCGTGAATTAGAGGGTGCTTTAAATAAAATTTATGTTTTTGCCAATCTTGAACAAAAGCCTGTTACGCTGGAATTAGCAGAAAATGCTTTAAAAGATACCATCGAATGTCAAAAAGAAGTAACCCCTCAACTCATTATGGATGTTGTCGCAGAACATTACAATATTTCTGTCTCTGACATCATATCTAAGAAAAAAAATAAAGAAATTGCAAATCCTCGTCAGATTTGTATGTATCTTTCCCGCAAATATACCGACTATTCTCTTCAGAATATCGGAAAAATTATGGGGAATCGTGATCATACTACTGTTATACACGGTCACGATAAGATTAATAAGATGTTAGAAACCGATGAGAACCTCAAAAACAACCTTGATATTATCATCAAGAAATTGAACCCACCATCATAACCATTTATATAGAAGAAACAGAAAATAAAGGTGTCTTCATATCCTGGGGGCAACCCTTTATTTTTTTCCACATTCTATTCAGATTCGATGTGAATTACCTGTGGATAGATGTGGATAACTTTTGTGGATTTTTTTCTATGTGGATAACTATTTTTTTATTCACATACTTATCCGCATAGTTATCCTTTTCGAAAATCCTTGTATTATCGGCCTCTTAACCACTTATTCACATCTCCAACACCCCCTACTACTACTACTGCGGATAACTTATTATATTTATATATCTATTACACCGAAAGGAGTTATACACATTTATGAAAATAACATGTCCTAAAAATCAATTCTTATATGGAGTAAATACCGTTTCTAAAGCCGTGTCTAATAAGACAACAATGGATATTCTTCAATGTATCCTTATTGAAGCTTTTGATGATTGCATTAAATTAACTGCGAATGATACGGAACTTGGTATTGAAACAGTCATTCAGGGAACAATTTTAGAACCTGGTAAAATCGCACTTGAAGCAAAAATCTTTTCTGAAATTATTAAAAAGATTCCAGATAGCGATGTTTGCATCGAAACAGACGAGTCCGGAAAGACAAATATTGAATGTGAACAAATTCAATGCAGCATTATGGGAAGAAAAGGAGATGATTTTTCTCATTTACCGGAAATTGAAAAAGAAAATAGAATTACTCTTTCTCAATTTGATTTAAAAGAAGTAATAAGACAAACTATTTTTTCTGTATCTGATAATGAAAATAATAAATTAATGACCGGAGAACTTTTAAGTATCGAAAATAATAAAATGACGGTAACCTCTCTGGATGGTCATAGAATTTCTGTTCGAAATATTGAATTACAGGAAGCTTACCCTAAAATGGAAGTTATCGTTCCTGGCAAAACTTTATCTGAAGTTAGTAAAATTCTTCCTGGTGAAGCAAAGGATACTGTAAATTTATATTTAACAGATAAGCATATTTTATTTGAGTTTGGAGAAACAAAAGTGGTTTCCAGATTATTAGAAGGTAAATTTTATAATATCGGACAAATGCTTTCTAATGATTATGAAACTAAATTAACCGTTAACAAAATGGAACTGTTACGTTGTCTTGACCGTTCCACATTGTTCGTAAAAGAATCTGATAAAAAGCCGATTATTCTTAAAATTGAAAATGAACAGATGAATCTGATGATTTCTTCTCAAATTGGTTCTATGAAGGATCAGATTTTGATTAATAAAGAGGGCAAAGATATTGTAATTGGATTTAATCCGAAGTTTTTAGTTGATGCACTTCGAGTTATTGATGAAGAAGAAGTTACGATTTATCTTATTAACTCAATTGCTCCTTGTATCATCAAAGATGAAAAATCATCATACTTGTATTTGATTTTACCAATTAATGTAAGTAATAGTAACGTTTAAAAATTAACAAAGATGTTCGCCGCGGGCGGACATCTTTGCTGTCGACTACTTAAGAATGTAACTTAAGCAAATATGATGATCAAAGATTAAGAAAAAATAAAAAGAAATTAAAAAATAAGGAATGAAAAGATATGGAAGAATTAAAATTAAGAGATGAATTCATTAAACTGGGACAGGCAATGAAGGCTGCAGGAATTGTTTCATCCGGAATTGACGCAAAGATGCTTATTCAGGATGGACAGGTAACTGTGAATGGTGAGATTGAAACAAGAAGAGGCAGAAAACTTTACGATGGAGATGTTTTCGGATTTGAAGGTGAAGAAGTAAAAGTTGTAAAGTAATTTACACTAAAGGGAGGACTCCATGTTTGTAGAATCAATTGAGTTAAATAATTACAGAAATTTTGATTCAGTAAAAGTGGAGTTTTCTCCTGGAGTAAATATTTTTTTTGGAGATAACGCACAGGGGAAGACTAATCTTTTAGAATCAATTTATGTAAGTGGAACTTCAAGATCACACAGAGGAAGTCGTGATAAAGAATTGATTCGCTTTGGAGCAGAAGAAGCTCATATCCGTCTTTTTTTCAGAAAAGATGCATTATCGCATCGTCTGGATGTTCATTTAAAGAAAAATAAAAGTAAGGGAATCGCGGTGGATGGTGTGCCGGTAAGACGCTCGGGAGAACTTCTTGGAATGATGCACATCGTCTTTTTTTCGCCAGAAGATTTGTCGATCATAAAAGAAGGACCCGCCGGGAGAAGACGATTTCTTGATATGGAACTTAGTCAGATTGATAAAGGATATTTAAAACAATTAATTGCATATAACAAGATTTTAAATGAGAGAAATAATCTATTGAAGCAAATTAATATATATCCGGCACTTATCGAGACTTTAGACGGGTGGGATGAACAGCTTCTGGCTTCAGGGCAGTTTCTTATAAAAAAAAGAAAAGAATTTATAAAGTATCTTGACGAAATGATGGCAAAGATTCATGGACAGCTTACCGGAGGTAAAGAGCAGATAAAAGTAGAATACGAGAAAAATATTTCTGCCGGGGAATTTAGAGAACAGCTTTTCTCCAAAAGAAATAAGGATATCTCTGCAGGGACGACAAGTGTGGGACCACACAGAGATGATCTGCGTTTTAAAGTCGGTGGAATTGATATCCGTAAGTTTGGTTCACAGGGGCAGCAAAGAACAGCAGCACTCTCATTAAAGTTGTCGGAGATTCGTCTGATTGAGCAGGTAGCAGGAGAAAAACCAATCTTACTACTTGATGATGTTTTATCGGAACTGGATGCTGGAAGACAGTCATGGCTTTTGGAAAGTATTCAGGATATACAGACGTTAATTTCCTGTACGGGACTGGATGATTTTGTTAACAGCCGTATCTCACTGGATAAGGTATTTCGTGTGACAGAGGGGCATGTACAGGAAGAAAAAACAGAGGGTTTGGTTTAATAAGTTGAATAAATGGTAATATTTATGGTATAATTATTTGATTAAGTTTTGACAGGAGGTTGAATTATGAGTGAAGAACAGATTTCTGCGGGGC
>CAKREJ010000037.1 GCA_934317185.1 uncultured Anaerobutyricum sp.
AATTAGTATTTATCCTAAATTGCGGATTTTAAAATCTCTTTCGGCTTCTCTTTTGGCATCTTTTTTGGCGATATCCTGCCGTTTATCATAGAGCTTTTTGCCTCGTGCAAGACCGATTTCTACTTTCACAAGACTGCCTTTAAAGTAAACTTTTAACGGCATTAAGGTGTAGCCTTTCATTTTAATCTGTCCGGCAAGTTTATTGATTTCCGACTTATGAAGAAGAAGCTTTCTTACACGAAGTGGATCTTTGTTAAAGATATTTCCTTTTTCGTAAGGACTGATATGCATATGATTAATGAGCACTTCTCCTTTATTGCTTATCGTTACAAAGGATTCTTTAATGCTGCATTTGCCCATACGCAAAGACTTCACTTCCGTTCCGTGAAGAGCAATTCCTGCCTCATATTTTTCATCGATAAAGTAATCGTGATATGCTTTTTTATTATTGGCAATTAATTTGATACCTTCTGATTTTGCCATATGAATTCCCCTTTCCTGTTATATTCCGTAATTTGTTACTCACCACCTGCAGAATGGGAGTCAGCTCACATCTGATATAACGATATTATATCTCATCAATTTTCTTTTTGCTGTAAAGATGTAAAAGACGGTCTGCCTCCTCATCATCTATCCAGTCATTCAAAAGAATACCGTCTTTATCCGGAAGACTGCTTCCTGTCTCATCAAATTCGGATTCTTCTTCCTCAAAGCTATCTCCCGGCATTCCATCACCATAATAATCATCCGGATCAGGATAATCGGCGTGATTTGAAAATTCTTTTAAGACAAAATCTATCGTACGTTCCATTTTATCTGCGGAGCGGACTACGATTTCTACCTTCTGGCCGAGTGTAAAGATTCGTCCGGTATGTTCTCCTGTAAGCTTATAAGATTCCTCATCAAATACATAGAAATCATCTAAAAGGCTGTTCATCGGAACCATTCCTTCGATCGTATTGTCAAGTTCCACAAAAAATCCCCAGGAGGTTACTCCCGAAATAACACCGGTAAAAGCTTCGCCCAGATACTGCTGCATATATTCTACCTTTTTTAGTTTATCAACTTCTCTTTCTGCATCCTGTGCACGACGTTCCATAACAGAACTCTGCTGTGCCACTGCCGGGAGAATGGCTTCATAATGTTCTAATCGCTTCTGATTTAACTTACCATGAATATTCTCTTTGATAATACGGTGAATCTGCAGATCAGGGTAACGTCGTATCGGAGAAGTAAAGTGGGTGTAATACTGTGTAGAAAGTCCAAAATGACCTACATTCAATGTTGTATACTTCGCCTGCTTCATAGAACGAAGTGCAAGTCGGCTGATTAACGGTTCTTCCGGCTCTCCCTCTAAAGAAAAGAGCAGTTTCTGAATTTCTTTTGGATGAAAGTTTTCCCTTCCCGTCTTCATATAATATCCAAAGTTATGAATAAATGTATCAAGCTTCTTTATCTTATCACTGTCCGGTGTCTCATGGGTACGGTAAAGGAATGGGATTTCCTGCCAGAAATAATCCTCTGCAACAGTTTCATTCGCAAGAAGCATAAAGTCCTCGATGATGTCTGTTGCAACATTTCTCTCATATGGGTGAATATCTATCGGATATCCCTTATCGTCTACGATAATCTTAGATTCCGGGAAATCGAAGTCGATCGCACCTCGTTTTCTACGCTTTTCTTTTAAGATAGCTGCTGCTTCTTTCATTAAAAAACATAATTCACGAATATCTTCTCTTTTGCCTTCCGGATGTTCCTGCCCTTCAAGAATCGCCTTTACACCTGTATAACTCATTCGTTCATCAACACAAATTACGGATTCTGTAATCGTGTGATCAAGTACATTACCGCTTGCATCAAATGTCATCATACAGCTCATTGCCAGACGGTCTGTTCCTGCATTCAAAGAACAGATTCCATTCGAAAGCTCTCTTGGAAGCATCGGAATGACACGATCTGCAAGATAAACACTGGTTGCCCGCTCCAACGCTTCTTTATCAAGAGGAGAGTCTTCCTTAACATAATGAGATACATCAGCGATATGAACTCCAAGATAATACTTCTCATCTTTTTTAGAAAGTGTAATGGCATCATCTAAATCTCTCGCATCTTCTCCGTCAATTGTTACAGTAAGAAGATTACGAAAATCCACACGCTTCCCACCCGGCTGCTCTGAAATCTCCTGCGGAACAGACTGTGCCTCCTTCATAACAGACTTTGGAAATTCCTCTTCGATTCCATATGCCCGTATAATACTTGTCACATCCGTAGACGGATCATCCATTGCTCCGAGAATCTCGATAACTGCTCCTTCCGGCTTCTTTCTCTCCCCTCCAAAATCCGTCAGTTGAACTACAACCTTATCTCCATCCTTTGCACCATTGATATGCTTCTTGGAAATAAAAATATCTTTATCATAATGACGGTCATCGGGAAGAACAAATCCAAAGCTGGTATTTTTCTGGAAAGTTCCAACAAGTGTCTTGCAGCCACGTTCTAATATTTTTAAAACCATTCCTTCCCGGCGTTTTCCTTCTCCTCCAAATCTCTTTGTCACTTTCACTTTCACAATGTCTTTATGAAGAGCACCGTTCACATAGGCCGCAGGTATAAAGATATCTTCCTCTTCTCCCTCAACCGTCACAAAACCAAAACCACGGGCATTCGCTGTAAACACTCCCGTAACATTGTGATTCTCCGGCTTAATATACTTACCTCTGGCAGTAAGTTCTACACTTCCGTCTGCCACAAGTGCATCCATCACCTCTTTTAAAGCACCCCTGTCTTTATGAGGCACATCCATAAGATATGCCATCTCCTTTAATTTTAAAGGGATATAATCCGGGTCATAGATCATATCCCGTATACTGTTTTTACGTTGTTCAAATAATAATTTATCTTTCATATATAGCTTCCCCTGTCAAAACTTTTGTCAAAAAAAGCCGTCTCAGTTCAGTTTGCGAATTGAGACGGCATCATTAGTCTGCTTTAAAATTACTGGAAAACCTTCAGGCAAAGGCCGATGGCTACTACGAAGAATAAAAATCCAAGAATTGCTGTAATTCTCTCTAACTTACCTTCCTTAGTCCGGCCACGGTTCTTTCTAACATAGGAATCAGAATCAACCTGTCCACTTAACGCACCGAACCCTGAATTCTTGCTTTCCTGCATCATTACCACGATAATCATCACAACACATATTAACATAAAAATAATTGTTACTAATGTTCTAGCCAAATTTCACACCTCCTGCCATCTACACAAAATCTAAACTATTATAGCACAGTTTTTTCCAGAAAACAAGCTCTTAATTCTCTTCTGTTGTAGATTCATCAACATCTGTAGACTGTTCTGCCAGATAATCCTGTGTACTTTCTGTAATTCCATCAACAAATACATCAAAAACAGATTTGGACTGTGTCATTGATTCCTGGAGCTTTCCATTCTTGATATATTTTTTATATTTTTTAAACTTTTTATTACTCTTTGCCAATTCATCCAGTGAAGAACCATCAATCGTAAACTTCTCTGTATTAAATACTTTGGCATTACCGGCTCTTAAATTCTTCTCAAGCTCTGCAACCCTTTCCGCCGTTCCATCTGCTATATGCTGATCATTTAACTGCGAAATAATAACCACATTTTCTGCATACCCAGCGGTCCAGTCCGTCTTAATTTCTTTGCCCTCTAATACTTTGTTAACCGCATAAGTATAATAGGTACTCCAGTCAGAAGTAACAGAAGTTAACGCATCTTTTGGTGCGATTGAAATAAGATTCTCTTCATTACCGATAAGCGGTGTATCATTTTCTGCACATACTGTTGCAACTGCCGTTGTATAAGTATACTGTGCCATCATCTTCACACCGGCAGCAATAAGCTGTCTTGCAGCCTTTCCATCTGCATCATAGACACCTCTTTTGCCAACATAACGCACTAAAATATCAGACTGGGAGCACGCTCTTTCTACTCCAAGATAGAACGCATTAATACAGCTTGTAGTCTTTGCATTCTTTTCGTAAGCTACAAATCCGATCACGCAGTCTTCTGAAGAAATATCTCCTTTGTCAAGAAGATGATTTAACTTTATGCCGGCAACTAAGCCTGCAACATGATATGCCTCATAAATTCTTGTGTCATAATTATGAAAATTAGAAAGTCCGCTGTCTTTTGCAAGCTTGCCGCCTTCCTGACAAAATTGTATATCCGGATACTTTTTCGCACTTTCTTCTACAACACTCTCAAAGTTTGGATTCTCTGCAAAAATGATCTCGCATCCTTTTTCTGCCAGTTCTGCTATCTTTTTTTCACAATTTGACTTCTTTACACTTTCTGCAACAATGATCTGATCATCAGAAAGACCTGTTTCTTCCTGCATTTTACGAATTCCCTGCACACGGGCGACCGTATCCGGTGCATCTCCATCAGAAGAAAGGAGATATCCCACCTTCAAACTCGTACTATCTGCCGTCTTCGTCTCCTGTTTATTACCCGTATTCTCCGGAAAAAGCGACTTAGTGCTTCCGCATCCGCAGATTGATAAAGCCATAACCAAAGCTATGAGCACTGCTATATGTTTTCTCATGTTTCCGATTCCTCCGTTTCTTTGCTTAACGGTCCTCTCTAAAATATGCCAGTCCCAGACTGTTTGGTGGCTGCTGTTCTCTCTTCTTACGAAGACTTGTAATGATAAGAACAATGATCGTTACCAGATACGGGAGCATCTTAAAGATTTCCTGCATACTTCTTCCAAGTCCCGGTATATAAAGATATAAAATATACAATCCACCAAAAAGGAAAGAACCCCAGATTGCATTAACCGGCTTCCAGAGGGCAAAAATAACAAGTGCGATCGCAAGCCAGCCTCTGTCACCAAAACCATTATTCGTCCAGGTTCCTCCTGAATATTCCATTACAAAATAAAGACCTCCAAGACCGGCAATTCCTCCGCCGATTACCGTTGCAAGATATTTATAAAGCGTAACATTAATTCCTGCCGCATCCGCTGTTGCCGGACTTTCTCCTACTGCATTCAGATTCAGTCCCCAACGGGTACGTTTTAAAAAAAATGCCATGAGTAGTGTAATAATAATTGCAAAATATGTCAAGAACCCATAATTAAAAAATATCTCTCCGATTACAGGTATCTTTGATAAAAATGGAAGCTTTGCACGATAGGCATCCCCTGTTACCGCTACAGAAATCTGACCTACTCCACCGGCAAGTGTAGAAAGAGAGCCTCCGAAAAAGTTACCAAATCCAACACCAAATGTTGTCAGAGCAAGACCTGCTACATTTTGATTCGCTCTTAATGTAATTGTTAATACACTAAAAATCAATCCTCCTAATGCAGCCATTAAAAAGGCAGCCACAAGGGAAAGAAGCATTCCAACCAGTCCATTTGGATGAGCTGCAAACTTTTCATAGTAAAAAGCCGCAATAAGACCGGCAATTCCACCCATATACATCATTCCGGGAACTCCGAGATTCAAATTACCGGACTTCTCTGTAAGAATTTCTCCATCTGCACCAAAGAGCATACAGACTCCCTGCATAATGGCTTTTTGTATAAATGTAATTAATACTGTCATCAATCTCTTCCTCCTTATGCACTGTGCTTTCCACGAAATTCCAGTTTGTAATTAATGAAAAATTCGCATCCGATAACAAAAAATAAAATAATTCCTGTAATAACATCGGAAGCATTTTCATTTAGATTATACTGTGTCGCAATCTGAATCGCTCCCTGCTGCATAAACACGAGAAGAAAAGAAATCACTGCCATCGCCCATACATTAAACTTTGCAAGCCATGCTACAATAATCGCAGTAAATCCACGACCTCCTGCCGTACTCGTAGAAATCGTATGAGAAGAACCGCTGACAAGAATAAATCCTGCAAGACCTGCGATTCCTCCGGAAATCCCAACAGTACGGATAATAACTTTTCCTACATTAATCCCTGCATATCGTGCAGTATTCTCACTCTCTCCTACGACAGAAATCTCATAGCCATGTTTTGTACGCTTCATATAAATAAACATTAACACGGTTAATAATAACACAATTACAAGATTCCATCCATAGTCAAGTCCAAAAAGAGGAGGAAGCCAGCCTGCCTTTGTCGGAGCGTTAATAATTCCAACAGAGTTTGATCCAACCGGATTTTCCCAATATACAATACAAAATGTTACAACCTGCATCGCAACATAATTTAACATCAATGTAAACAATGTTTCATTCGTATTCCATTTTGCCTTAAAAAATGCCGGGATAATTCCCCAGATTCCTCCGGCAGCAAAACTGCAAAGAAACATCAGTACAAGCAGAACTCCCGTTGGAAGTGCATTCCCTGCATAAATCATCATTGCCGCAGAAGCAACACAGCCCATAAGTATCTGTCCCTCTGCACCGATATTCCAGAACTTCATTTTAAACGCAGGCGTTACAGCAACCGCTACACATAACAAGGTCAGTGCATCTCTTGCCGTTACCCAGAAACGTCGACTTGTTCCTACCGCTCCTTCTACAATCCCCTCATAAACTTCTACAGGATTCATCTTAATAATTATAAAAATAAAACCCGCACACACAACAAGCGAAAGGAAAATCGCAACGATTCTCACCAGCCACTTCTTTCCAAATGGCATATCCTCTCTTTTCGAAAGGTGTATCAGTGGTTCTTTCACTGTATTATCCATTATTTTTCCTCCTTATGGGATGTCATCAACATTCCGACTTCTTCTTTTGTTGTCTTTCTGGCATCCACGATTCCTGTTACTTTACCATCACAAAGCACCATGATTCTGTCACAGAACTCAAGAAGCATATCTAAATCCTCTGCCACACATACAACGGCAACACCCCGTTCTTT
This sequence comes from uncultured Anaerobutyricum sp., assembly GCA_934317185.1. Taxonomy (GTDB): domain Bacteria; phylum Bacillota; class Clostridia; order Lachnospirales; family Lachnospiraceae; genus Anaerobutyricum. Next base: position 6,874 of record CAKREJ010000037.1, read on the forward strand.
TTGTTTGTTTAACAGATTATAAATCATATAAGAAGAGTTAATATCAAGACCACGCACCGGATAAGCAACGAGAAGAACTGCCGGTGAAGAAGCAATTTCTCTTCCTACAAGAATCTTTTGTACATTTCCACCGGAAAGCCTTCTTACCGGATAATCAATATCCGGTGTTACAACATCAAGATCTTCTTTAATCTTTTCTGCCAGCTCTTTCGGTGCTTTTAAACTCGTAAAGAATCCCTTTCCCTTTCTAAAAGAACGAAGCAGCATATTGCCTGTCATCCCCATAGAGCCAACAAGTCCCATACCAAGTCTGTCTTCCGGGACAAAAGAATGCCGGACACCCAGTTCATTAATCTGTGCTGCATTATATTTCGCCAGATCAATGTCTTCTCCCTCCGGTGAATGGAATACAACACTTCCGGAAGAAAGCTTTGTAAGCCCTGCAATTGCCTCTAACAATTCCTTTTGGCCACTTCCGGAAATTCCCGCAACACCAAGTACCTCTCCTCCAAATGCCTCAAATGAAACATTCTCTAATGTATGAATTCCGTCTTCATTCGTACAGGTAATATTATCAATTGTAAGACGTTTTTTCAGATCATGTGGCATCGGACGGTTAATATCAAGGGAAACTTTTTCCCCGACCATCATCTCTGTAAGCGATTCTACCGTCGCCTCCGAAGTTTGCAAAGTACCGATATATTTCCCCTTGCGTAAAATAGATACCCGGTCAGATAACTCTAAAACTTCGTTTAATTTATGCGTAATGATGATAATTGCCCTGCCATCATTTCTCATATTACGAAGTACATCAAATAACTTATCTACTTCCTGTGGGGTAAGCACCGCTGTCGGCTCATCAAGAATTAAAATATTGGCACCACGATACAACATTTTAACAATTTCTACTGTCTGCTTCTGAGAAACAGACATCGTATATACTTTCTGTGCCGGATCAAGATCAAATCCATATTTATCAACAAGTTCCTGAATATCTTTATGCACCTTCTTCATATCAAGAACCGCATTTCCTTTTAATCCAAGAATAATATTTTCCGCAGCACTCATAACATCAATCAATTTAAAATGCTGATGGATCATTCCGATTCCAAGATCAAAAGAATCCTTTGGAGAACGAATCGATACTTCCTTTCCATCTACAAATATATGTCCCTCATCCGGAAAATAAATCCCGGAAATCATATTCATTAAGGTGGTCTTCCCACTTCCGTTTTCGCCAAGCAATGAAAGAATCTCTCCTCTTTTTACCTGAAGATTGACTCCGTCGTTTGCGACAATCTTGCCAAATCGTTTTGTTATATTTTTTAATTCTATGGCATATGTCTGTTCCAACTTTTTTTCCTCCATTATCTGATCGTATCCTTTCATGAATACCTCAGAGTCTCCATCACACTTGATTTTGTTTACAGGCAAGTCAAAAAAGACCGGCCATTTCCTCTTTGATTTAACTGTAAACAAAAATAAAATATTGTTTTTTACACAATCAGGCAGAGCCGTCATACCTGCGGCTCTGCCTTAGTAAACTTACTGTTTAATTATTTTGTAATGGAGTTAATTCCATCAATAATAAATGTGAATGCCGGTGCAGAAGTCATTCCTCCTGCTACGTCGGATTCATGGAAATAGCCATCTTTGATATAATCCTTAAGCTTTGCAGCATCCTCATCACCGGACTCTACAAGTTCTTCAAGGGTCTTACCACCGACAGTAAACTTAGAAGTATCAAATACATGGATCGTTCCATCTTCGATTCCCTTCTGTGCTTCTTCTACTTTTTCTTTTGTTCCCTTTGCAACAGTCTTATCATTAAGCTCTGTGATTGCATCTGCTCCATCTTTTACACCTTTAGACCAGTCTGTTTCGATTGCTGTTCCATCGATCACTGACTGTACAGCATAAGTATAATATGGTGCCCAGTTAATTGTTGCAGAAGTAAGAGCTGCATCCGGAGCTGTTGGAATCATATCGATATTATAACCTACACAAGGAACCTTCTTTGCCTCACAGGCTGTAGGTGCCCCTGTTGTATCTGCATGCTGACTGATCAGTACACAGCCGTCTGCGATCAACTGTTCCGCACATTCTTTTTCAAGATCAAAAGATGCCCAGCTATTTGTATATTTTACTTCCATCGTAGCAGAATCACAAACAGACTTCACACCAAGATAGAAAGAAGTAAATCCACTAATTACTTCAGCATATGGGAAAGCGCCTACATAACCGATCTTACAATTATCTTTTTTCACTTCACCCTTTTGAATCATCTCATTTAACTTCATACCTGCAACGACACCTGATAAATAACGGGATTCGTATACATTTGTAAAGAAGTTATGCATATTGGCAAGACCACTGCTCTTTGCCTGATATCCTGTTGCATGACAGAACTGTACATCAGGATAATCCGCAGCAGCCTGAAGAATATAACTTTCATGACCAAAGCTATTTGCAATGATAATATTACATCCCTGCTCTGCCAGATCTACTGCCGCATCATAGCAGCCTTCATCTTCTTTGATATTCGTCTTGATGACTACCTGATCATCAGAAAGTCCAAGATTCTTTTTCATCTCTTCAACTGCTTTTAAATGTGCCTCGGTGTATCCTTCGTTCTCATCACCGATCATAATACATCCCACTTTCACATCGGATGCAGCTACAGGACCTCCCGCTGCAGAGCTTCCTTTCGCAGATGTAGAACCTTCTGTTCCACTATTAGAAGAACCGCAGGCACAAAGTGATGCTGTCATAACAGCGGCAAGAATAAATACCAGTAGTTTTTTCATTATTTCTCCTCCTCTTTATTGTTTATGAAAAAATACTCTTTTATATTAGACCACATTTTTTCATAAGTAAAGCCGAAATAAAGAGAAAATAAGATTTTTTCTTTTTCATCCTTCATTTTTTTAATTTTGTAATGTAATCTCCTGATTTTCCAGCTTTTCTGAGGTGTTTTTTCTAAAGTTCCTTCTACAACGTTTCTTCAATCACTTTCCATAACTTCCTGTATTTCCAAGTGCTTCTTCAATCCGGATAAGCTGATTGTATTTTGCTGTACGTTCTGCCCTGCATGGTGCTCCGGTTTTAATCTGTCCTGCATTTACCGCAACTGCCAGATCCGCAATCGTTGTATCCTCTGTATCTCCGCTTCTATGAGAAATAATTGTACGATACCCTGCTTTTTGTGCCAGTAAGATTGCATCTAATGTCTCAGATAAAGTTCCAATCTGATTCGGTTTTATTAAAATCGCATTTGCGATTCCTTTTTCAATTCCGTCAGACAATCGTTTTACATTTGTAACAAAAAGATCATCCCCGACAAGCTGTACTTTTTCTCCCAGACGATAAGTAAGTACCTTCCATCCGGCATAATCTTCCTCACTCAGTCCGTCTTCAATAGAAATGACAGGGAATTTTTCTACAAGCTCTTCGTAATATTGTACCATTTCTTCTGCATTTCTGAAAATTTCTTTTTCTTTCCTCTGGCTTTCTCCTGGGAAATAATACCGCTTTGTATTTTCATCATAAAGTTCCGATGCCGCCGCATCCATTGCAAAAAAGATGTCCTCTCCCGGCTCATATCCTGCAAGCTGTGTTGCCTCCTGTAAAAATGCCAGTGCGTCTTCTGCTGAATCTAAATTCGGAGCAAATCCTCCCTCATCACCTACACCTGTTGTATATCCTTTTTCAGCTAATATTTTCTTTAATTGCTGATAAATCTCAGCACACATCTGCATTCCTTCTGAAAAGTTTTCTGCTCCCACCGGCATAATCATAAATTCCTGAAAATCAATCGAATTTTTCGCATGACAGCCTCCATTGATAACATTCATCATCGGGACAGGCAGCACTTTTCCATTTACACCACCAATATAACGGTAAAGTGGAATGCCAAGACCTTCTGCTGCTGCTCTGGCAACGGCGAGAGATACTCCTAAAATTGCATTTGCACCATATTTACTTTTATTTTCTGTCCCGTCAGCTTCTTTTAAAATATGATCAATCTCTCTTTGTTCTAAGGCATTGCAGCCACATAAACGATCACAGATTCTTGTATTTACATTTGTAACTGCTCTTTCTACTCCTTTTCCTCCAAATCTTTTTTCTCCATCTCTAAGCTCCACCGCCTCAAATCGCCCTGTAGAAGCCCCGGACGGCACAATTGCTTTTCCGCTGGCACCACTTTCAAGTCTCACCATCACTTCTACTGTAGGATTCCCTCTGGAGTCAAGAACTTCTAAGCCATGTACTTCTTCAATATTAAAATCTTTTTTATTAAAACTTTTTTTCATAAAAAAATTCCTCCCTGCTGAATCTCGAAAATTTTCAAAAGTACCTTTTCTTTATTCAGTATGGGAAGAATTTCAATTTTTATACATAATTTTCTCAAATTCAAGAATGCCAAGACATTCCTGCTACAAGGTATGTATCATACAACGTATGAGATATCCTTCTGCACATCTAAACGGAGATGCCGTCTATCTATATTGCTCAATGTACGCTTTTACTACAGCTACAAGCTTCTCATAACTCATGCTTGCGGTATTTAAGCAAAAATCATAATTTCTTGAATCATTCCAGTCTTTTCCTGTATGATATCTATAATAGTCTGAACGATATTTGTCTGTCTTTTCAATTTTGCGGATAATGTCTTTCTCTGTACCGCCATTTTGCGTCTTTACACGGGCAATGCAGTCTTCCTTTGGTGCATAAAAGAACAAACGAATCACATCTGGATTATCCTTTAAAATAAAATCTGCACATCTTCCGATAATTACACAGGATTCTTCTGCCGCAACTTCTTTAATAATCTTTGCCTGGTAATTAAAAAGATTATCGTCAGATACAAAGTCATCACTTTCCGGAGGGAATATCTCACCTTTATAAATCTTTTTGCTGATACCAAACAGAGGAAGATTCTTCACCTTCTCATCTACTTTTCCAAACAAAGCTTCGTTAATTCCACTCTGTTCGGAAGCCATACGAAGCAATTCCCTGTCATAGCAGTGAATACCAAGCTCCTTCGCCAAAAGTTTGCCTAAAGTTCTTCCACCACTTCCATAACTTCTTGCAATCGTAATTACTGTATGCTTCATCGTAACACCTACTCTCCCAAATATGCCTTTTTAATAGACTCATTATTCATAAGTTCTTTCGCATCACCGCTAAGAGCAATCTTACCAGTCTCTAAAACATATGCTCTGTCAGCAATCGCCAATGCCTTCTTCGCATTCTGCTCTACTAAAAGAACTGTCGTGCCGGCAGCAGAAACCTTCTGAATAATCTTAAAAATCTCATCTACAAAAATTGGAGATAACCCCATAGACGGCTCATCCATCAAAATAATTCTTGGTTTAGACATTAACGCACGTCCCATCGCTAACATCTGCTGTTCTCCGCCACTTAATGTACCTGCAGACTGATTTCTTCTCTCTTTTAATCGTGGAAAGCTCTCGTACACCATCTCTAAAGACTGTGCGATCTCGTTCTTATCCTTTCTTGTATATGCACCAAGCTTCAGATTCTCATACACAGAAAGATTCGCAAACACTCGCCTTCCTTCCGGCACATGTGCCATTCCCATCGTTACGATCTTATGTCCCGGTACCTTTGTAATATCCTGTCCTTCAAACAGAATATGTCCCTTCTTTGCCTGAAGCAT
>CAKREJ010000038.1 GCA_934317185.1 uncultured Anaerobutyricum sp.
ATTAAATAGTAATTTTTGTCACATTTGGTCTTCTTAATGCGTTACTATAGTAGAAGCACTTGTACAGGGGCAAAATTAAAAGAACTAGGAGGAAGAATGATTGCTTGGAAGTTTAATGACTTACTGTAAGGAAGAAGATGGGGAAACTTTAGAACTTCTCTATCGGACATATAAAAATAAAATGTTTTATATTGCACTGAAATTGTTAGAAGATTCATCAGAGGCAGAAAATATAGTACATGATACATTTCTGATTTTATCGGAACATTTGGAACAAATTGGTGACATAAAGGATAAAAAAACCTGGAATTACATTGTTACTATATTAAAAAATCGCTGTTTTGATTGTATGAGAAAACAGAAGCATTATAAATATGCAGATGATAAAGAAAAATTTAATATAGAGGAAAGGTTGGACGGACAAGAGGATATTTTTAAAAATAATTTAGAAGCGGAAGTTATTGCCGGAGAGGAACAGGAAATATTGATAAAGTTGATCATGAATCTGAAATACCCTTATAAAGAAGTTTTATATTTGCAATATTATAACGAATTAGGGAGTAAAGAGATAGGGGAAATTCTTTCAATAAAGCCGGATAATGTGCGAAAGATAGCCAGCAGGGCGAGAAAAATATTGAAAGAGAAAATGATAGAAATGGGGTATGGGAGATGACAGATAAGAAGTTTGAAGAATTGTTGAAAGAAGCAGTGGAACAGTGTGTTGAAAAAGAATGGGAGGAAATTAGCCAAAAGAGCAAAAAGATTCGATATAAGCCCTCTAAAAAATTCGAAGAAAAGATGGAAAAGTTATATCAAAAAGAGAGTTGTCAAAATAATTTTATCGGAGGTGAGCAGACAAAAAGTAAAAGTCAGCTAAAAGATATAAAAAGTGAAAAAAGACATTTTCATATGAGAAAAGGAAAAAAGAGGATTGTTCTAGTTGCGGCTTTAGTAGCAATTTTGCTTTGTGGCAGCGTATTTGCACAGGAAACGATTCGGGAGTGGAGAAGTAATCTTATTGTAAAACAGGAAGAAGATGGTTTACGGATTGAATATGGTGGAAAAGAAAACGAAGATACCAGAGAAGATAGCAAAAATACAGTCTTGCAAAACAAAGAGCAATCAGAAAACAAAGAAAATGAGAAAACAACAGCAAATCAAGAAAAAACAATAGATTATAGTGTTCCGGCTAAATATAAACTCAAATGGGTTCCTAAAGGCTACAAAAAAGAGACTGAAAACAGCGATGAGAAGGATTTATACTGGTATTATATGACTTATAGTAACGAAAAAGGAGATTTGATCATATATAATCAGCATGATGCAGATTATGTGATTTCTATGGCTTTTGATAAACAAAAAGACAGGAAAGAAGAGGTTTCTGTTTGTGGTGTAAAAGGAAAATATTTCACACATGAAGATGAAGGAGTCATAATCTATGAAGTAAATGGAGTTACATATACGATACAGGGAGCAGTATCAAAACAGGAATTAATCAAAATGCTAGAGAACAGAGAGAAAGTAGGATGACGTCTGTTTTACTTATGAGAAATTAAAAAATATCCCCACTATTGTGGAGCAGCACTCCACTCGGTGGGGATATTTTATGTCATTAACAATTCAAGTCGAGCCGCCGCGAGACTTGGTGCGTGATTCTGGTCAGCGTAAGCTGACATATTCTTTACAGAATTACTGTGCATCCTCGCGGAGCGTTTATCTCAGTCGGAGATTGGACTCCCACTGAGACAAATTTGCTGTCACTCACTACCTGAAAGAGGTGGGAGTCTTCTCGACTGAGATAAAAAGTGATGAACGCTATATTAGTAAACGATAACAGGGAATCCTTCTTCTACATATTTATAAAGGACTGCAGCAGTAGAATATGGACAGTTTACACATCCATGAGAACCGCTGCCTCTGTAAATAGAACCGCCGAAGGATGAACGCCATGTTGCATCGTGAAGCCCCTGTCCTCCATTAAATGGCATCCAGAAGCTTACTTTGGAAGCATAAGAGCCACCACCGGCATTAGGACCGGTTAAGGTTGCGTTACGTTGCTTGTAAGTGAGGGCATAAACACCGGTATAAGTTTGATGTCCTTTTGTTGGGTCTCCGGTAACAACGGAGGAGTTTACTTTACATTCTCCGTTTACGAAAAGCCATACTTCCTGATTAGAAATACTTACTTCGACATAAGAGTTACCAATATCATTTTTAGCAGACTTTCTGCATCTTGCTTTGTAGGAATATACAGGTTCTCTCTCAACATCTTTTCCGGATTTAAGTTCTTTGATTAATTTAGATTTTTCTTTATCAAAGTAAATCTTCCATCCGTAGTCACCACCGTATACATTAATCTTGGAGCCGTAGGCAGTAGTGAATGGACGGGAAGATCCCATTGTATTGTATTTAGAACCGAGTTTTTCGACATAGTCGCCGACTTTACTCTCATCTAAAGTTACTTTGAAATCTTTGGAAATCTTAACCCAATCTTTGGAAGTCTGGAAATCAACGGTTTCTTTTGTATAATCAAAATCATAAGTAATTGTTCCACCGGCATATTTGTTTGCCTTTGCAAGAGCATCTGTTACAACTTTATCCTTTGCATAATATTTAGGAAGCTTATAAAGATTCTCTTTTTCCAGATCGATTTTTGTAATTCCGGTAGATAAGTCTGTTCCGATTAACTGGATAAGAGCCTTTTTCTTTACGGTGTTTCCGAGAACTTCAGGAACAATCTCAAACTGGCTGTCATTGGCCTTTATGTAAGTACTCTTTGGTGCGACTACATTTTCCTTTTTGAAACATTCAAGATTATCTACAACTTCTTTTAATTTTGCTTCATCATAAGTTACATCAAGCCTTACAGTATAGTTTTTCTTGCCAAAAAGGTTGGTAAACCATAACCAGGGATTCATGGAAGCATGAAGGTCACTGATCTGACTTCCGACATTAATGACGGTTCCGACATCATTAGCATCAATTACTTCGGTGCGTTCCTTTTCTTTTAAAGAAATCTTATGAGACGCAAGGTCATCTGTAAAAGTTTTCTCCGCTGTAGTTATATTCATCTCTCCGACTTTCACATGATTGATCAGTGTGTTGTGTGGAAAATGGCTGGAATAATAATAAACCCCACCACCGTAAACGGCGATTAGAAGAATAAGAATAACAGCTGCGATGATCTTACCGTTATTAGAGGCTGCTTTCTTATTGCTCCGGCGATTCCTTGTTGCATTGCTGTCTGGTGCAGCATTCTTTGTTTGTGTATTATCACTCATTCGTTGATATTCTCCCTTCTCAAAAGTAGTTTTGTTCAAATAATAAAATAAAAAAGATAAAACAACAAAACATTATCATTATAATACATTTCACAAGAAAATAATATTAATTATTCTTAAAATTCTGTTACAAATTAAAAATCACATAGTCTGGATAAGGTTAAGAAATTCTTTAATTTGTTCAGGAGTACGTTTACTTAAGTTTGAGTTATGAAAGCGGGTATCCATAGTTACTTCGACTCCAAACCATGTAGGAGCGTTATAAGTATTAGAACTTTCTATATCAGGAAATTCTACTTCAGCCATACAAAATCCGCTATAATCTCCCTCAAATACATCAAGCTCAATAAGATAAGGTCCATCGGGTATTTTATAACGTTTTTTCGCAATGGAGATGCCGTCTTTTTTTGTTAGAAGATGTGTAAAAGATTCTTCTGACAGAGGCATTTCGACCTCTTCTCTTGCAAGAAGACCGGAAGATTTCAATGTAAGAATGTATTCGTCATTTTTTTGCCTGACACGTATTACGGGATCCGTAGAAATATATGCCTGTGTTAAAGTATCACAGGGATAAGTCTTTAAATTGTCCGGTACAGTTTTTATTAAAAATTTTCTTTCGATTTCCATTTTATTCTCCTCTTTCTTTTCCAGGCTGCCGTATTGCTTTACTTATATCCATTGTGCAAATCTCCTATTTATACAAGCATAATAGCATAGTGATAAACAAAATGAAAGCAAAAGAAACTACAATAGGAAGTTGCCAGATATGGGAAAAGCCACATCGACAAAATAGAAACATAAATACGCTTTCTAAAAGAAATAAAGTGAAAAAAGTATGACCAAGCTTGATAAAAAGAGACAATTAAGCTACAATTAAGGATAATGAATTTATTGTAATGATAAAGGAGGACTTATTTATGCGTTCAGTATATGTATTTTTTGCCGACGGTTTTGAAGAAGTGGAAGGTCTGACGGCAGTAGATTTATTAAGAAGAGCAGGCGTTGATGTGAAGATGGTTTCCATTATGGGAAGATTACAGATAACGGGTGCACATAATATTTCTGTGAATACAGATATTTTAATAGAAGATATCAAAGAAGAAGCAGATATGCTCGTACTTCCAGGAGGAATGCCGGGAACGAATTATTTAAGAGAACATGAGGGTTTAGCAGAGCTTTTAAAGAAGCAATATAAAGCTGGAAAGTGGGTTGCTGCTATCTGTGCTGCACCTTCTGTTTTAGGAGAACTTGGATTCTTAAAGGATAAGAAGGCAACCAGTTATCCGGGGTGTCTGGAAGGAATTTTGGTTGGAGAATATAGCGAAGAAGCAGTCGTTGTTGATGACAATGTAATAACAAGCAGAGGTGTCGGAACGGCGATTGCATTTGCACTGAGTCTGATTGAAGTATTAGCTGGTAAGGAAAAATCAGAAGAGGTTGCGGCTTCTATCATATATTCGGCATAGGAGGAAATGATGCAGCAGGAGAGTAAGATTGGATTTTTGTGGCAATATGTGATTGCCTGTTTTCATCCATCTCAGTATAAAGAACTGATTCAGAAGAAAAAAGGAGCATTTATCGGTTATATTAGTGTTCTTGTCCTGTTTTTGGTGCTTATTGAGAGTGTGATTCCATTTGCAGCATGGACGGCCAGTGTGGGTGGCTTTGAGAATCTGTTTTTGAATCGTATTCCAAAGTTTACACTGGAAAGCGGACATTTTAAGAGCGAGAGTCCGATTGATTTTACGATAGGTGGCATTGTTCGCATTAAAGCAGATTCTTCTGTAGATGAATTTAAAGAGTCTGATTTTGAATCAGATTATGTACAGGAGCTTTTAGTTGGAAAGAATAATGTTTTGATTAAAACACCGGGTGGAAAGCAGGCGGTCAGACTTTCACAATTTAAAAGCTGGAGACTTAATAATAAAGGATTAGTGGAAATGCTGCCGGCACTGTATATGTTTCTTGCATTTTATCTAATAGTATTAGTTATTACAAAGGCAGTACAGTATTTGCTTGTGGCATTGGCATTTGCACTGATTTGTCGTGGAAGTGTCCGAACAACGGAAGGAAAGATCGTTTCAATGTCTGAAGCTTTTTATATTTCAGTATATGCGAGGACGCTTGCAGCAATTATTGGCAGTGTGAATGCGGCACTTGGTTATATGCTAGACAGTATGATACTTATGATCGTGACAGTATTTATTACAATGGGATTTATTATGCGGGGAGAGATTTCCGTACTTGGACCACAACCCTCAAAGGAATAGGTAGTTCACGGCTATATTGAAAAAAGATTTTTGGAAAGTTAACCAAAAGAGTTTAAGGAGGAATAGTTATGTCAAAGGTTATTATGGTTACCGGTGGCAGCCGGAGTGGAAAGAGCGTGATTGCGGAGCAGAAGGCAAAGGAATATGGAAAGCGCAGTGTTCTTTACCTTGCGACAGCGATTCCGATTGATGAGGATATGAAGGAACGTATCCGTCTCCATCAGGAAAGACGAGATTCCGAATGGGGAACTTATGAAGGATATCGAGATCTTGGCGAAGTTGTAAAGAGTACAGAAAAGAATACGATTCTTCTTGATTGTGTCACCGTTATGATTACGAATATTTTATGTGAAGAAGACAGGGATTTTGATAAGCTGTCTGCTTCCGAGGTAGAGAAGCTGGAGAGCGAGATCATAAAAGAACTCAGTAATCTGGTGAAGGCAATCCGTGATGAGGATAAGACACTTATTATTGTGTCAAATGAAGTGGGAATGAGTGTTGTACCATCTTATCGTCTGGGCAGAATTTTCAGTGATATTTCAGGAAAGGCAAATCAGGTACTGGCTTCTTTAAGTGATGAAGTTTATGTTGCTATCAGCGGTCTGCCACTTCGTCTGAAATAGGTGTGCCTATGAGCAAAAAGAAAAAAAGAAAAGGGAGCGGATTTTTTTCAAATCTGCTTCTTCTATTGTGTGTTATCGTTTTTTGTGTTGCGGTATGGAAGCTGTGGGGGTATTATAAGAACTATCATGCCGGAAGAAAAGAATATGAACAGCTTCGGCAATATACAAAGGAAAATAAAGAGTCCGATAAAAAAGAAAAAAAGAAGAAGTCAGGAGTAGATGTCTGTCCGATACAGGTGGATTTTGATGCACTTGCAAAGGTTAATCCGGATGTAAAAGCCTGGATATATATTAAGGATACAGGAATTAATTATCCAATCGTGCAGACCGCAGATAATTCGGCATATCTTCATCGGACATTTGAAGGAAGAGATAGTTTTATCGGAGCGATATTTTTAGATGCCGGATGTGAATCTGATTTTTCTTCTGAAAACAGTATTGTATATGGCCATAACCTGAAGAATGGTCAGATGTTTGGTATGTTAAAGAAACATTACGATACCAGCTATAATCAAGATGCAGATTACAAAGAACATCAGAAGATATGGATTCTTACACCAGAAGAAGAGATAGAATATAAGGTGTTTGCGGCCAGAGAAATTAACGCGGATACAGATGAAAATGTATATACAATTACATTTGCTTCAGAGGAAGAATATGAGAACTATTTAAAAGAAGCGGCTGCAAAGTCACTTTATAGTCTTGGAACGAAAACAGACAGTTCAGAAGGTATACTGACGTTATCTACCTGTACATCGTCTTCAGAAGCCGGTCGATTTATCGTACAGGCAACACAGATACAAAGGACAGCAAAGGAGTAAACAAGGAATGGATATGAGAGAGAAAAATATATGGGAAAGGATAAAGAATTCTGCTAATTGCAGAGTCCTTATTCTTAATCTGATTCTGACTCTCTGCCTGAATCTTCTTCTGGAATTTACGGAGAGAAGATCAGTAAGTGAGGTATGCTCGTTTATCCAGGAGAGAACGTTTGTATTTCTTTATAATGGATTTATCATATTTTTATGCTTATCTATTGTATTTTTAGTAAAGAAAAAGATTTTTGCGTATGTCTTTATCAGTGGCTGCTGGATTCTTGTTGCGATAGCGAATGGAGTTGTGCTGAGTGACAGAAAGACTCCATTTACAGCGGTAGATCTTACATTGGTGAAGTCTGTACTTCCTATTCTTGGAAGCTATCTTGCGATATGGCAGATTGTAGCAATTGCCATTTTACTCATAATTGGAATAGGAGGTATGGTATGTCTTTACCTTTATTCTCCGGAAGATAAATATCCCCGTCATCTTGCACCGGGAGTTTTATGTACAGCACTTACCGTTGTATGTTTTTGTGCCATAACCTATGTCGGAGTAGGCAGAGGAATGCTTATCAAGAAGTTTGATAATCTGATTGCCGGCTATAAAGACTACGGAGTTGCATATGGTTTTTGCGTGACAGCAATAGATACCGGAATTGACCGTCCGATCAGTTATTCAAGAGAGACAGTAAAGCGCATAAAGAAAAAAGTAAATAAAGCAGAAAAAAAACAAAAGAAAAACGAGAAAGCAGAGAAGCTTCATGAGCCTAATATTATTTTTATTCAGTTAGAATCTTTTTTTGATGTGACAACTGTAAAGAATTTAAAAGTTTCAGAAGATCCGATACCGACATTTCATAAGCTTCAAAAAGAATATACATCAGGATATTTAAAGGTTCCTGTATATGGAGCAGGAACGATTAATACAGAATTTGAAGTAATTACAGGAATGAATATAGATTATTTTGGAACAGGAGAATATCCATACCGAAGTATTCTTCATAAGACAACCTGTGACAGTATAGCTTATTGGTTAAAAGAAAGGAATTATGAGGCAAGTGTGATTCATAATAATAATGCTTCTTTTTATGATAGAGATGCAGTTTTTTCCAATCTTGGTTTTGACAATTTTATTACCATTGAAAATATGGATATAAAAAGCAGAAATGAGGTAGGCTGGGCGAAGGATTCTGTTTTAACAAGATATATTATGGATACGTTACAGCAAACAAAGAAGAAGGATATTATTTATACGATTTCTGTGCAGGGGCATGGAGATTATCCGACAGATGACCAGAGTGGTTCTCCTATTACAGTTACAGGTGAAGGGATGAGTCAGAGCTATCTTAATCAGTTTACATATTATGTGAATCAGACGAGAGAGATGGATGATTTTATAAAAGAGCTGACGGATAAGCTTTCTGAATATCCGGAAGATGTGATGGTCGTAGCTTATGGCGATCATTTGCCGGGAATGAATCTGGAAAGTAAAGATTTGAAGAATGATTCAAAGTATGAGACACCATATTTTATCTGGGATAATTTTGGATATAACAGTACAAATAAAAAGAAAGAATCCGGGAAGGTGGAAGCATGGCAGCTTGCATCAAAAGTGCTTGCTGAGTCAGGGATTCATAATGGTTTTCTAAATGAATATCATCAGACAATGGCTTCCGATAAAAAGTACCGTAAAAATTTAAAGCTTTTACAGTATGATATGCTATATGGAAGTAATTTTGTGAGAGAAGGGAAAAAAACCTTAAAACCAACAAAAATAAATTATAGCTTAAAGCCTGTAGAAATTACAGAGATAAAAGAAAGTAAAGATAGTTATTTATTACTTGGAAATAATTTTACAGATGCAAGCCGTGTATTTATAAATGGAGTGAGAGTAGCTTCGAAAAAAGCAAGCAACTGTGTCCTTGAAATTTCGAAGCATTCCGTAAAAGAAGGAGATAAGATTACGGTGCATCAGGTAAGTGTAACCAATGAAAATATTACACTCAATCAGTCAAACGAATACGAATTTTGCAAAGATAAAGTGAGATTGTTATACAAAAATTTGTATGATGAATAAATAAAAAGAAAACAGGAGGATAAAGTATGTCAACAACAACCGCAATATTATGCGCCTTTGGCGTATATCTGCTGCTGATGATTGGAATTGGTGTCTGGTGTATGAAAAAGACAACAGGGGCTGATGACTATTTCTTAGGAGGAAGAGGACTTTCAGGCCCGGTAGCTGCATTATCAGCACAGGCATCTGATATGAGTGGATGGCTTCTTATGGGACTTCCAGGTTCTGTATATGCATTAGGTACAGGACAGGCATGGATTGCTGTCGGTCTTGGACTTGGAACGATTGCCAACTGGTTGATCATTGCAAAGCCACTTCGTGCTTATACGATCGTAGCCAATAACTCAATGACTTTGCCGGAATTTTTTGGAAATCGTTATCATGATGAGAAGAAGATTCTTTTAGGAATCTCCTCAGCGATTATCGTTGTATTTTTCTTAGTATATACAGCATCTGCACTGGCATCCGGCGGAAAGCTTTTTAATACCGTATTTGGAATTGATTATCATATTGCTTTATTTATAGGAGCAGCCGTTATTTTAATCTATACATTTATGGGAGGCTTCCTTGCAGTATGTACAACAGACTTTGTACAGGGAACATTGATGCTGATCGCACTTTTAGTTGTTCCTATTGTTGCATGGGGATTTGTAAGCGGAGATTTCTCTGCGTTATTAACACAGAGTGGAGTGAATTCAGAACATTATATGAGTCTTATGTATAATGGGGATCATCCAATTACTCCAGTTGAAATTATTTCAAACCTTGCATGGGGGCTTGGATATTGTGGAATGCCACATATTCTGATTCGTTTTATGGCAATTAAAAATGAAAAAGAGCTTCGCAAATCATCTGTCATCGCAATCGTGTGGGTTATTATCTCACTTACACTTGCGGTAGCAATCGGTGTGATCGGTCGTGCTTATCTTCTTCCGGCAATTCTTGGAGAAACAGCAGGAGCACCATCAGCAGAATCCGTATTTATTCAGATGATTCAGGAAACATTTACAAATAAGATTAATCTTCCATTTATCGGAGGAATCTTTATCTGCGGTATTTTAGCAGCAATCATGTCTACAGCAGATTCCCAGCTCCTTGTATGTTCTTCTTCTGTATCCGCCGATATTTATCAGGATATTTTTAAACCAGAAGCAACAGATAAAGAAGTATTAAATGTAGGACGAATTACGACAATTGTTGTCGCAGCACTTGCATTTATTATCGCATGGAATCCAAACAGCTCCGTTATGGCCCTTGTATCTGATGCGTGGGCAGGACTTGGTTCTGCTTTCGGACCATTAGTAGTAATGAGTCTGTTCTGGAAGAGAACAAATCTTCAGGGAGCAATCGCAGGACTCCTTTCCGGAGCGTTAACCGTAATTATCTGGGATTACATCCCTCTTATTGGTGGACAGACTCCATATGTGGCAACCGGTTTATATTCACTTGTAGTAGGATTTATTATCAGTTTACTTTTCATCGTAGTAGTAAGCCTTATTACAAAAGCACCGGAAGAATCCATTATGGAAGAATTTGAAAACTACAAAGCATATAAAGAATAATACTAATTTACTTCTGGAGTAGGCAAACAGAAAAACAAAAAATAAATCCTGGTAAAATGTGACCTCGGAGCCAGTATTGAATGCAAGCTTTTTGGCGAGCATTCAACACTGGCGACTACTGGCACATTTTACCAGGATTTATTTTTTGTTTTTCGTCCGTTACCCCAGTAAATTAGTATTTCTTATTTTGTTCGGGAAAGTACTGCTCTTGCAGCTTTAATTCCGGAAGCACCTGCCTGTGCAAGTCCACGTGTTGTTCCGGCTCCATCTCCGATAGCGAAGAAGCCGGGAAGTTTTGTTTCAAGTTCGTGGCTTAACTCCAGACGGGAGGAGTAGAATTTGACTTCGGCACCGTATAAAAGAGTGTCATAGTTTGCAGTACCGGGAGCTACCTTATCAAGCGCGTAGATCATTTCGATAATATCATCAAGCTGACGTTTTGGAAGTGCTAAAGATAAGTCTCCTGGAATAGCCGCTGTCAGTGTAGGTTTTACAAAAGACTGGCTTAAACGATGTTCATTTGTTCGTACTCCTTTTACAAGATCACCGAAACGCTGTACAAGTACACCACCTGCTAACATATTAGAAAGAGAGGCGATGTGCTTACCATAGCGATATGGTTCGTCAAATGGTTCTGTAAAACGATTGGAAACAAGAAGAGCAAAGTTTGTATTCTCACTGCGAAGAGAAGCATCAGAGTAAGAATGTCCATTTACAGTGTTGATACCTTCTACATTTTCAGCAACAACGTGACCGTAAGGATTCATACAGAAAGTACGAACATTGTCACCATATTGTTTCGTACGATAAACAAGTTTTGATTCATATACAACATCAGTGATGTGTTCGAATACTCTTGCAGGTAGTTCAACACGAACTCCAATATCTACCTGGTTGTTAATAAGTTTGATTCCGAGATTTTTACATTGATTAGCAAACCATTCTGCACCACTACGGCCAGGAGCGGCAATTAGATACTGACAACGTGCAATATCTCCATTTTCTGTTACAAGTTCATATCCTTCAGAACAGGTTTTGATCTCAGAAATAGCCGTATTAAAATGAAAATCCATTTTATCTTTTAAATCTTCATAAATATTTGTAAGAATCATAAGATTCTTTTCAGTTCCAAGATGTTTGCACTGTGCCTGCAGAAGATGAAGGTCAAATTCAAGAGCTTTCTTTGCGAGAGCCTGTGCCTCTGGAGTGGTAGTAGAGAAATAATTTTTAGTAGCACCATGAGCCACATTGACATCATCTACATAATGGATCAGTTCCATAACTTCGTCATGATCCATATAATCGGTAAGCCAGCCGCCAAATTCCGTAGTGAAGTTAAACTTACCATCAGAAAAAGCACCGGCACCACCAAAACCACACATCGTATCACAGACTTTACAGTTAATGCACTGTTTCACTTTCTTTGCTACAATCGGACAGCTTCTTTTATAAATATCTCTTCCCTGCTCAAAAACCCCAATTTTTAAGGAAGGATTTTTTAAACTAAGCTCATAACCGGCATAGATACCAGCCTCACCACAGCCAATAATAATAACATCATACATTTGCTTCATGCGTACCTCCAAAATTGCTAGTTTACATCTCAAAAGTGAGATATAAAACACATAATATATCAATATAAGAGTATAAATAAAAAGCATAGGAATGTCAAATTTTGAGTGTGGAATAAGAAGGGGAGCGTTATTTATCCTCTTACAGCAGAAGACTCCGACCTCTAAGGTGGGAGATGAATTGCGTCTGCTACCTACTTGATAGAGCATCCTGATTATAGTATAGTATCTTTAGTCGGATAATAAAAAATTGAGATACAATAAATTGAGATAATAACGCACATTTAGTATTCTTACTATACTATCATCTTGCGCTTGT
>CAKREJ010000039.1 GCA_934317185.1 uncultured Anaerobutyricum sp.
TTTACATTCTGTACATGCCAATGTGATTCTCACGCGCACAACTTCCACCTCCAATTTTGTTAAACGTAGGGTTTATTTTCATAAACCGATTTTAGGCATAAAAAAAAGACCTATTCCATCGCCACATTAATATAGCATACCAAAGTTCGTTCGTCAATATTTTTTATGCACAAAATATAAAAAAATATTTTTAATAACTCAGTGAAAATATTCACACTTTTTCTTTTTTCAGGCAGTGTGCATAAGTTATCCACAATTTCCACATCCTCTTGTGGATAAAGTGGATAACTTATATTTTCTCTATCCAGGAGCAAATATTTATACTCTTTTTTGAGATTATATGTTTTTACTTAAAATGTGGACAAAATCTTGATAACTTCTGAGATATAAACAAATCTATCAACAATACTATTTTTAAATTATTTTCAGACAATTCGTCGCTCTTTTTTATCCAATTTATGGAAATTTATCCATTGACAAGAAACTAATGTTCATGTATGATGGTTGCACAGACATCATTATTAAAGAATTCAAAAACCAGAGAAAGGAACCACTTCTTATGAATAAACAGACGATCCGTATTAAATATTTTACAGATAAGATAGACAAACTCACTTACATTGACGGCAAGTCAGATTGGATTGACCTTCGAGCGGCCGAAGATGTTTCTTTAAAAAAGGGAGAATTTTCCCTGATTCCTCTTGGAATTGCCATGCAGCTACCAAAGGGATATGAAGCTCATGTTGTACCAAGGAGCTCCACCTTTAAGACTTTTGGTGTTATCCAGACAAATCATATGGGTGTCATTGATGAATCCTACTGTGGAGATAACGATCAGTGGTTTATGCCTGTTCTGGCGATTCGTGATACAAAGATTCATGTGAATGACCGTATCTGCCAGTTTCGCATCATGGAGCATCAGCCCGCTATTTCTTTTGAAGAATGTGATGTTTTAGGTAGTACAGATCGTGGTGGTTTTGGCAGTACCGGAAGATCCTGAGAATCCAGCTTGCAGGAAAGGAATATTTTATTATGAACAATTCTCCCTATTCTCTCTTCCTGCAAAAGATAAAATGTTTTTTTACAAAATACTGCTATTTCTGCAAAAGAATGTCTTTACAATTACAACAGCGACTTCTACCGGTTCTTTTTCCGAGACATTGCCCGGTATGCCAAAAACTTGTTTTCTATGGTGAATTTATACACGAAGAGTGCCGCAGAGAACTTTCTTTCATACAATCGCCAGTATGTATGTGCTGTGGCAAACCGGTCTCTTCTTCTACTTATGAGTATTGCTATGACTGCCGCATCTTTCCAAAAAGCTTTCAGCATGGAATTTCTCTTTTTCTTTACAATGAGAAAACCCGCCCTCTCATGAGTGCTTTTAAATATAAAAACAGAAGAGTTCTTGCAGATTTTTTTAATTGGGAACTTTGCCAACATCACCTTCCCCGATTAGAACATTTAGGTGTAGATGCTGTTGTCCCTGTTCCTATTCACAAAAATAAATACAAAAAGAGAGGTTATAATCAAGCCAGTCTGCTTAGCAGCAGAATCGCTCTGACTCTTAACCTCTCTCACTATCCTGATATGTTGATCCGTTACGTTGATACACTTCCCCAAAAGCAGTTCAACCCTCAGGCTCGTCTTAACAATCTAAAGAAAGCATTTCGCTTCAATTCACGATATGATACTCTTGTTCACGAAAACACTTCCCTTTCTGTATTACTTGTAGATGATATTTATACCAGCGGTGCCACAATGGAGGCCTGCAGCCGCATTCTTTTGAAAGCCGGTGTTGCAAAGGTTTATATTTTATCTATCTGCATCGGAATCTCCAGAGATTAAATATGCCCTATGACAACATCAGATAAAAAATTGCAGCTACACTCCTTCTCTGAGACAATCATTTAAACCAGAATACCTCTTTTGCTCTGTCTCATTGTGGATCATCTGCTCTACCATAGACTGTCTCCCAACAACAGCAACACATTTTTGTGCCCTCGTAATCGCTGTATATAGAAGATTTCTGTTACAAAGAATAGATGGGCCACTAAGAAGAGGAAGCACCACTGCCGGATATTCACTTCCCTGCGATTTATGAATTGTAATCGCATAAGCAAGTTCTAATTCATCTAAATTAGAAAATGAATACTCCACCTCCCGGTTCTCATCAAATACAACGGTAATGCGTTCAGAATATGTATTAATATGCTTAATAATACCCATATCTCCATTAAATACTCCAAGTCCCTCCTCAACGGAGAACCCTTTTGCATTCGTAATCTTCCATTCGAGCTTATAGTTATTCTTTACCTGCATTACCTTATCGCCTTCCCGAAAAACTCCGGTACGACCTTCTTTCTCTTCCTTTGACTCGGAAGCCGGATTAAGGTAATATTGTAGAACTTCATTCAAATGTTCTACACCTAATTCTCCCTTCCGCATCGGTGTAAGTACCTGTATCTCAAATGGAGACGCTCCGATATATTCCGGCAATCTGTTTTTCACAAGATAAATCAACGCTCCCATCACCGTGCGCACCTCTTTTTTCTCAAAGAAGAAAAAGTCTTTATTTTTATTATCTAATGTGATAAGCTCTCCTGCATTAATCTTATGTGCATTAAGAACAATGTGGCTGCTTTCTGCCTGACGATATATTTTAGAAAGACGTACTACACTAAACGCTTCCGAATCAATAATATCCTTTAATACATTCCCTGGACCAACGCTTGGAAGCTGGTTTGAATCACCTACTAAGATCAGTCTGGTTCCCGGTACGATTGCTTTTAAAAGAGAATACATCAGATGAATGTCTACCATAGACATCTCATCCAGAATAACTGCATCTGCTTCAATAGGATTATCTTCATTTCTCTCAAAATGAGAACTGTCACCGTCTTCGATTCCACCGGAAACTTCTAATAAGCGATGGATTGTTTTAGCTTCATAACCTGTTGCCTCTGTCATTCGCTTTGCTGCCCGTCCTGTCGGTGCTGCCAGAACAATCTCCATGTCTTCCATTTCAAAACACCGTATCATCAGATTAATAGTCGTTGTCTTTCCGGTTCCCGGTCCTCCGGTAACAACTACTACTCCCTTTGTCAACGCTTCTTCTACCGCCTGCTTCTGTAATAAATCCAGTTGAAAATCCATTGATTCTTCCAGTTCACTGATGCACTTTCCATATTCCCCTTTTTCCATAGGAAAATGAAGATCCAGATTCAGGAGCATGCGGGAAGTATTCAATTCCATAAAATAATAAGAACTTAAATATACGTGCTCTTCCTCTCCGGCTGTTCGAATCATCAGCTTCTTATCAAGAATCAATTCCATCAAATGATCCTGTATAAATTCCGGAGACATAGACAAAAGCTGTCCGGCACTTCGACATAATATATCTTTCGGTAAATAGACATGTCCGGAAAGTGCGGCCTGCTGCAATGAATACAGAATAGCTGCACACACACGAAAATCTGAATCCGGAGCAATTCCTGCCTTTGCTGCTATCGCATCTGCCGCCCGGAAACCGATTCCTGCAATATCTTCTGCCAGCTTATACGGGTTCGTCTTTAGAACATCATACATCTTGTTTCCATATTCTTCAAAAATACGAACTGCAAAACGACTGGTGATCCCATAATCCGATAAAAACATCATCGCATGACGCATCTCTTGCTTTTCCTGAAACTGCACTGCAATGTCCATTGCCTTTTTCAGTGATATTCCCTTCACTTCTGCCAGCCGTTCCGGCTCGTTCTCAATAATATCAAACGTATTTCCCTTAAACTTTTTAATCACCCTTGCAGCTAATGCCGTTCCCATTCCTTTAATCGCACCAGATGCAAGATAGCGTTCCATTGCTGCTTTATCTTCCGGCTCCTTTACAGTATACGATACCATCCGATACTGTGGACCATGTGCCGGATGATCTACATATTCACCTTCTGCACAGATATATTCCCCTTCATTAATATAATGAAAATTTCCCACGAGGACTTCGTCCCCGTGGGTTGTTTCAATGTCCATTACGGTATATCCATTCTCCTCATTATGAAAGCGAATATGACTTACATATCCTTCCAGATGAGCCATTTAAAATCTCCTACTTTGCACCAAGATACTCAATATACTGACCGGTACCAATCGCAACTGCTGTCATTGGATCATCAGCCGTCATTGTTGTAATTCCTGTCTTCTCCTCAATTAACTGTTCTAATCCCTGTAACATACTTCCACCACCGGTAAGTACGATTCCACGATCTGAAATATCCGCTGCTAATTCCGGCGGAGTTCTCTCTAATACACTGTGAACAGCTTCTACAATCTGTGCTGTCGCTTCACGAAGTGCCTCTCTTGTCTCTTCTGAAGTTACTGTAACTGTCTTAGGAAGACCTGTAACTAAATTACGTCCTCTCACTTCGATAGAAGACTCTTCTGCACGAGTATATGCACTTCCTACCTGAATCTTAATATCCTCTGCCGTACGATCACCGATCAATAAATTATGCTTCTTTCTCATATAACGTACGATTGCTTCATCAAAATCATCTCCGGCAACCTTAATAGATGTACTTACTACTGTTCCTCCAAGAGAAATAACTGCAATATCAGAAGTACCTCCTCCAATATCAACAATCATGTTGCCACATGGCTTTGCAATATCGATACCTGCACCAATCGCTGCTGCTACCGGTTCTTCAATAATCTTTACATCTCTTGCACCTGCTGCGTATGTGGCATCTTCTACCGCCTTCTTCTCTACCTCTGTGACACCGCTTGGAACACAGACAGAAATTCTTGGCTTTCTTCCAAATAAACTTTTGCCTACTGACTTATGAACAAAATACTTAAGCATCTTCTCTGTAACAGAATAATCACTGATTACACCCTGTCTTAAAGGACGAACCGCTACAATATTACCAGGAGTACGTCCGATCATCAAACGTGCCTCCTCACCGATTGCCTTAATCTTTCTCGTATCTACATCAAATGCAACTACTGAAGGCTCTTTTAATACAACACCTTTACCTTTTACATATACTAAAATACTCGCAGTACCTAAATCAATTCCAATATCCGTAGCCATTAGGAATCTCCTTTCCTTATAAACCCTACAACTTTTATCCTAAATATTGATATAAAATCAATATCAAAATCATATTTAATGTCAATGTTGACACACCCGTTACCATTATAAACGAAACTACTTAAATTTCCAATAGTTTTTTTACATTAACTACAGAATGACTTACTTTCGTAAGATTTTATAAATATATCAGATATGAGATGATATACATATCGCAACAAGTATGCCGAAACATTGTTGAATTTCAGGCAATCACAAACTCGTAATACACTCATTCTTACGTGAAAAAAGGTACTGGAGACTTTTCACTCGTTCCCCAATACCTGTTCGTCAGACCTTTACATATTCAGATAAGCCGTTCCGTCACTTATACTGTTTATTCCTCAATTCCCTTTTCTCTTAAGTATTCGATAACATCTCCAACTGTTTCGATATCTTCAAGCTCCTCTGCAGGAATCTCTGTATCATACTCTTCTTCGAGTGCCATAGTCAATTCAAATAAATCAAGAGAATCTGCCCCTAAATCTTCTTTAAAAGAAGTATCCGGTGTAATCTCATCTTCTTCTACGCCTAACTGCTCTGCAATAATCTCTTTCATCTTTTCTAACATAAGAAAAAATCTCCTTTTTATAAAATGTGTTAATCATGTTCAAAATTATTGTTTCAATCCACGGTCAATATTTATGCTTAGAAAAACAATACACAATGACCTTTTGACTCTAGTATCATACTATTCCCACATTTCTTTGTCAATCCTTTTTAAATGTTATATCTTCTATTTTCCTAATCTTTTCTAATTTTTCTTGACATCAGAAAAAAAATACCATATTATAAAAATAGTAACTTTTATTATTATCATTTATTACAATTTAAACCATCACTTCAGAATCAATTTCAAAAATACATCATTTCCACATCATTCTGAACGGTTATAAAATGTAATAAACTTTAATGCATTTCCTATAATGCATTGACTGTAAACTCCATTTACGCAGTTTATAGAATCATCAAACCCACTATGAAAGGAGATTTAAATATGAGTGCGCCAATGAAGAACAGCCGTCAAAGAAATGCCATATTAGAATGTGTCATGAGCCATCATGACCACCCTACCGCTGACATTATTTATCAGGAACTACGTGAAAGCTTTCCTAATATCAGTCTTGGAACCGTATACCGCAACCTTTCCCTCTTAACCTCTCTGGGAAAGATCATGAAAATTACCTGTGAGAATCATGCGGACCGCTTTGACGGACAGACAATTCCACACGCACATTTTGAATGTAAATCCTGCGGATGCCTCCAGGATATTCCATTTACACCTTCTGTTCATCCGCAAGAAGAGATTGGTGAAGGCTTCGATGGAATCATCTCGGATTATACGATCACCTTCCGAGGGTATTGTGCGAATTGTGCCAAAAACACTAATTTAATTCATTAGAAACGGACGAATTGTGGAAATAAAAGAATCCTTATTTTTTATTGAATAAAACGGACAAAAAATAAAAAAATATATAATAGCATCTGTGCCAGTAGTCGCTGTGCATTGAATGTTCGCTTAGTAGCTTACATTCAATACTTGCTCCGAGGTCACATCTGCTACTATATATTTTTTATTTTTCTGTTTTTTTGCCAACTTTTCAAATAAGGATTTTTATTTCCTGTAGTTCTGTCTTTTTATAAATTAAAGATGAGAATCAGTACCGGAAAGAAAATATGTGAAATAAACAAAACACACTTCCGTACGCTCCCCCTCCCTCTCCAACATAAAATACTAATTTTTGCCTCTGGAACCAACAGACAGAAAAAGAAAAAAGAAGCAGCTAGCAGATGTGACCTCGGAGCAAGTATTGGATGCGAACCTTTTCGGAGAGCATTCAACACGCAGCGACTACTGGCACAGATGATAGCTGCTTCTTTTTTCTTTTTCGTCCGTCATTCAAACAAATTAGTATTTTTTTCATTTTGTTGTTGACAAAGTTTTATCTTTAGGTTATTATAAAACAGTAATGATTATCATTACTTTTGTAGAAAAGATTTTCATTACTATGCGATGTTACTTATATGCTTTCGATAACGAATAAGACACCATCTTAATAGTTATCAGTCATTTATTTTAGAAAAGGAGATTATTTATTATGAAGAAGTTTGTATGTAGTGTATGTGGATATGTTTATGAAGGTGAAGCTGCTCCAGAATTTTGCCCACTTTGTAAGGCACCAGCTTCTAAGTTTATTGAGCAGACAGAAGAGAAGACATGGGCTGCTGAACACGTTGTAGGTGTTGCAAGCGATGTTCCAGAAGATATTAAAGCTGACTTAAGAGCTAACTTTGAGGGTGAATGCAGCGAAGTAGGTATGTACCTTGCTATGGCTCGTGTTGCTCATCGTGAAGGTTATCCTGAGATTGGATTATACTGGGAAAAAGCTGCTTATGAAGAAGCTGAACATGCAGCTAAGTTTGCTGAATTACTTGGTGAAGTAGTTTCTCCAAGCACAAAGGAGAACTTGAAAGTTCGTGTAGAAGCTGAGAACGGTGCTACTGCTGGTAAGTTCGATCTTGCAAAACGTGCAAAAGCTTTAAACCTTGATGCAATCCATGATACAGTTCATGAGATGGCTCGTGATGAAGCAAGACACGGAAAAGCATTTGAAGGATTACTTAAAAGATACTTTGGCTAAAACATTTCAAGAATACCGTCCAAACCTCCTGATTTGAAGAGAGGACAAAAATAAAAAGTATCTTATAGCATCTGTGCCAGTAGTCGCTGTACATTGAAAGCTTGCATAATAGCTCGCATTCAATACTCGCTCCGAAGCCACATCTGCTATAAGATACTTTTTATTTTTCTGTCTATTTCAAATCGGGTAATAAAAAAAGCTCCCTGCCGGACTTGAACCGGCGACCTACGCATTACGAATGCGTCGCTCTACCAACTGAGCCAAGGAAGCTTGCCAAAAACTGACTTATTTATTCTACTATACTTCCAACAAAAAATCAACAAAAAAATTCTGTGGAACTAAAACAAACGCTCCTAAAGTCACAAATAAGGAATATTTGATTTCTATGGAGCGTTAATTTCCCTGCAGCAAACCATAAGTTACACAATAACTCCATTAATGTTAAGCTGCTTATCATCTTCTCCCTTTCCGTAGCCAAGATGATCGTACTGCGCCTTCACTTCTTCCCACGGAAGCTTATCGTGTTCCTCTTTCAAATAGGAAATAATATCTGCTATTCCCTCACCTGTAAATGAACTTGTCATAAATATTTTCTTACAGCCGGCAAGTCTGAGCCAGTCAGCAGCCTGTTCAGGATTAGCTGCCCAATGGTCACATTTTGTCACAATACCAACTACTTCTCTGTTAGATTGGGCGGTTACATTCGGCGGATATAATGAAAATGGTTCTGTCGCACTGATCAAAAGACCTACTACGTCTGCTTCTGCACTATATACGGCAAGAGAACCTGCAAGTTCCTTCGTCTCAGCATATTCACCCGGTGTATCTATAATCACATCATAATGATTGATATACTGTGTCTTATGATAGACGATCTTCTTGCCTTTCATCGCCTGTGTAAGCGTTGTTTTCCCCGCCTCGCTTCTTCCAATAAATATTATCTTTCGCATGTCTGCACTTCCTTATCGCAACGTCTTTGTTATATCTATTCTATCACACTATACCATGCAGGAAAAGATTAAAATTTGGAAAATTCTTTGCGTTTTCTGCGAAATTTTAGTTCTTCTAATCCTTCTTTTATCTTCTCCGTTCTTTCGTTATAAATAATGTCATAGCTTAAATAAGATAAAATCAATGCGGTAAGAACATCTACAACCGAATGTTGTTTTAAAAACATAGTAGAGAGAATAATAGAAGTAGTCATAATAAATGCTCCTCCTCTTATTATTTTCTTTTTTTTCAGACAAGGACTGTTTTTCACTGCAAAATATACTGCCATCGAATTAAATACATGAATACTTGGAAGTACATTTGTTGGTGTATCCATCGAATAAATCATTCTGGTAAGCTGTATGAATATATTATCTCTTGTAAATGTATCCGGACGAAGCTCTAAGCCATTCGGATATACATAAGAAACGATAATAAATATCGTCATTCCAATCATACCAAAACACATTAATTTACAAAAGGATTCCTTTTCCCGGAAGAAAAAGTAAATACCTGCCACAGCAATATACGCAAACCATAAAAGATACGGTATGATAAATACTTCTACAAAAGGAATATAACGGTCAATCGCACAGTCAATAATATGTAATTGATCTGGCACTCTTTTCTCTAAATAGGAAAATGCCGCCAAATAAAACGGAAAGTATAAAAGGAGTAAGCCATGCTTATAATTTTTTAATTTTTCTGTCATAATATCACCTTTTTACCTGATTATTATATATTCAAGAACGCCTCAGCATTCTTTCTGAGAGATACGCATCACACAACGCATGACATATTCTTCTGCACATCTAAACCAATCCGTCGGAAACTATATCAGTCATTAACGTACTCTTTTATTCATTACTTTTATCATCTTAAAAATGTAACGCAACTCTTTTAATAAGTCAATGCATTTTCCTGCTCTTCACAATATCTTAAAAAAATTGTTATTTTTTCCCTTTTCTTTTTCCCTCAAAGTCCGCTACATACCCTTTTAACTGATTAAAGGCATCCGCATATTTGGGAGAAACCATCGTAGGGTTTCCTTTAATAAGCATTCTGACATTTCCTGTTCCCCTTCTTTTCAGCCGGAAATTACGTTCTTTTAACTTACCGATTCTTTCTTTTACATCAAGCATTTCAAGCTTCTGACGTTCCGGAAGCTTTGGAAGCTCTGCCATCTCTTTCATTTTAGCCAGACGCAGTTCTATTTCTTTTCCTATTTCATCCATGCGCTCTACTGCCGGATGATTCTTAACATATTCTCTCCATTCCTGATCAAGGACAGCGATAACAACATCTGCTCTCTTTCTAAGTATAACCACTTCTTTTCGTACATTTTCCATTCCAATAAGAATATTTCTAAGATCAATCGCATCACGAACAGAAATACACAGATCGACCGCAAGCCCTGCACTTACTACCCACACAAATATTTCATCTGCCATCTTTGGCACAATGGCAAGTACATATAATATTGCCGGATGAAATACTTCATTCATTAAAATAGTTAAAAATCCCCATGCAACGGAAGAAGAAAGACAAATATATCCTTTATAATTATACTTCTGATTTGAATAATCCCAATATCTTACTTTAAGCAACGCTTCCATTGCCGCTCCTGTCACAAGTTCCAATAAAGTCGCCCCTGCTACTCCCGCAAAATATGTGAGTATCAGATTATCTTTAAACGGTTCTGATACAAAGAGCATCATTACCGCTCCACTCCCGTAAATAGGCAAAAACGGTCCATGTAGAAATCCTCTGTTTACCCATTGTTTTTTCCTAAATGATACATAGCAGGATTCAAAAACCCATCCAAGAAAACAATACACATAGAAATATAAAAGCCACTGCTGTATTGTATACTGTCCTATCATTTTCATCCTTCCCTTCCAAAATACAAAAATATCAATGCACAAAATTATTGATACCGTACACTATCCCTGATAACTTACCCGTTTTGCCAAAAATCATTCTGTTTTTTTTATAGAAAAATAGCTTCTGAAATTATAATCTTCTACAATTTCAGAAGCTTTTTTTAAATCACATAATCATTACCATTCTTCGCATAATGCCATTCAAGTAAATCAGCCAATGTTGTATGATCGAGCACCCCACTGATCGCCTCATTCAGCTTTCTCCAGAGAGGAATCGTTATACATTCTTCCATCCTCTCACAAGCTTCGCTTCCTTCTTCCAGACAAGGAACCGGCTCCATACTGCCTTCTGTGATTCGCAGAATCATTCCTACTGTATATTCATCCGGACGCTTTGTGAGAAGATACCCTCCTTGAGGACCACGAATACTTCTTAAATATCCCGCTTTTGTCAGCACTGAGACAATCTGTTCCAGATACTTTCCGGACACTTCCTGCCGTTTGGCAATATCCTTCACTCGCACAGGCTTTCCTTCCGCATCATTCATAGCTATATCGAGCATTAAACGAAGAGCATATCTGCCTTTTGTTGAAATCCTCATAACACTCTCCCATTTCTGTTGAACTTTCTTTATTATACTCTCAAAATCTTCTATTCATATTACTGTGACCTCAAAAGTACGTTGTCCGCTTATCAGCTTAAATACTTTACTCTAAAGAATGAAAAGGCGGTCATTACTCCAACCATGAGAAGCAGCCATGCAATCATAGTAACCATACCTGCGTTTCGATTTCTCTTTGCCTGCATACTTAAGCCTACACGCCACATAATAAAGCCGATGATTGCAACAACAATTCCAAGCCCCATCCACATCTCAACTGTCATTATTCTTCCTCCTGATTCTAATATGTATTCTCGGAGTACAAAAATATTCCAAGAGTACATTAACTGTCTCATTCTCTCAAACAGCTACCTTATCTTTATATGATAATCCATTTTCCGTATTCTTGTCAAGTTATAATAAGCGTGTTATAATTCTAATAATTAAAAAAAGAGGGGGTTCTATATGACAACGATTAAATGCCGTAAATGCGGCAAAGTTTATCCGTTTGATGAAAAAATATGTCCTGTATGCGGATACGATATTCGAAAAGATGAAACATTATCTCCGAGAGACCGGGCCGCACTTGGATTAAAAAGCGATTCTGCTCTCTTTGACGAAACAAACAAAGAAAATATGGAACGCTGGCAGAACCAGACGAAGGAAGAGCGTTTAGAAGAAGCATGGGAAAATCGCAACAAATTCGAAATACGTCCGGATCAAAGCGGACTCCCACGCCTTAATGTTCCAATGAACACTATGTTATTTCTAACAGTTATTTTAATCGCCATTGTATTTTTAGCTAAATACCTAGGATAGCTTCAAAACAAAAATAAAACTCCAGACTATAACAATAATACTTTTTCAGTTACGATAGTCTGAAGTTTTTATTTTTGTCTGTTTCCAATATGAGAAGAACTGAAATATAGTATAGAAAAAAACTGCCGCAAAAGCGACAGTCTTTTTATTATTCATTATGTAGTAAACTAAATTACTATTCTATTCTATAATGGTAATGCAGCGTAAACAGCTACAGCTACTAATGCACCGATGATAGGTCCAATTAATGGAGCTGTTAAACCGTAAGCCCAGTCAGCATCTCCTTTACCCTTAATAGGTAAGATAGCGAATGCTAAACGAGGAGCTGTATCTCTGGCTGCGTTCATAGCGTATCCTGTAAGACCACC
>CAKREJ010000040.1 GCA_934317185.1 uncultured Anaerobutyricum sp.
CTTCACGGAGCGACTACTGGCACATTTTACCAGTATTTTTTTCTATTTTTCGTCCGTTCCTTAATAAACTAAATAGTTATTTTATGCTTTTCCAAATTCAGAGAGTACAAGTCCTTCGTTTCTTTCTAAGGTCATTCCTACGCTCCAGCTATTGATAAAGAGCAAGAGTGGTCTTCCCTTTAAATCCTTAATCTTCTTCATATCCGATGTTCCACGAAGATTTTCAAGGTCAATCTCTGTATTTTCAATCCAGCGGATATATTCATATGGAAGTTTTTCAAGGCGGATTTCTACATTGTATTCATGCTGCAGGCGATAATTTAATACATCAAACTGCAAAGTTCCTACTACACCTACGATGACTTCTTCCATTCCGGTATTAAATTCCTGAAAAATCTGAATGGCACCTTCCTGTGCAATTTCATTGATTCCCTTGATGAACTGTTTACGCTTCATTGTGTTTACCTGACGCACTCTTGCGAAGTGTTCCGGTGCGAAGGTTGGGATTCCTTCATAGGCAAACTTCTTTGGGGATGTTGTAATCGTATCTCCTATGGAGAAAATGCCCGGATCGAAAATTCCAATAATATCTCCGGCATATGCTTTATCAATCATCTTTCTCTCACTCGCCATCATCTGCTGTGGCTGAGAAAGACGAACTTTTTTATCTCCCTGTACATGGAAAGCATCCATTCCTGCTTCGAATTCTCCGGAACAGATTCTCATAAAAGCGATTCTGTCACGGTGTGATTTATTCATGTTTGCCTGAATCTTAAATACAAAGGCAGAGAAATCTTTTTCTTCAATTGGATCAATAACTCCCTGATCAGAAGTTCTTGGCAGTGGAGAGGAAGTCATTTCCAGGAAATAATTCAAGAAATTCTCTACACCAAAGTTCATGAGAGCAGAACCGAAGAATACTGGTGAAAGTTCTCCTGCATCTACTAATTCCTGATCAAATTCTGCACTGGCTCCGTCTAATAATTCAATCTCTTCTTCTAAAACTGCTTTTGCTTCGTCTGTAACATAGCTGCTGATTTCCGGGTCATCAAGGGCGATTTCTTTCATCGTTCCCATCTTTGTACCTTTCATTGTGTCTTCGAATAAATCGATTTTCTGGCTTTTTCTGTCATAAACACCTGCAAACTGTTTACCAGAGCCGATTGGCCAGTTTACCGGACAAGTAGGAATTCCAAGTTCTTTTTCAATTTCATCTAAAAGGTCAAAAATATCTCTTGCCTCACGGTCCATTTTATTGATAAAAGTAAATACCGGAATATGACGCATGGCACAAACTTTAAAAAGCTTTCTTGTCTGTGCCTCCACACCTTTAGAAGCATCAATTACCATAACAGCGGAATCGGCTGCCATTAATGTACGGTAAGTATCTTCTGAGAAATCCTGATGTCCTGGTGTATCCAAAATATTGATGCAGCATCCGCCATACTCAAACTGCAATACGGAAGAAGTTACAGAAATACCTCTTTCTTTCTCAATATCCATCCAGTCAGATACTGCATGCTTTGCAGTTGCCTTTCCCTTAACAGAACCAGCCTGATTGATTGCTCCTCCATATAAAAGAAACTTCTCTGTTAATGTAGTCTTACCGGCATCCGGATGCGAAATAATTGCAAAGGTACGTCTTTTTTTTATTTCATCTATTCTATTCATGTTAATCTCCTTACATTTTTTCAACAGATTTTATCACCTGCACTACAGTAATTACCTGTAATTTTTATAGTCAAACAGTACTTATTATCGTATAAAACCATTATTTTCGCAAGTATATCTTTTATTTTTGTTGCATATTTCAGATTACATCCTTCTGCGTCTCGTAATTTTTCTATTTTAAGCAAAAAAGCGAGTATCCATACCCGCTTTAAAATCAATCTGCTCTGTCAAATTCCTTCATATACTTTATTACAACAAATATACAAAGCACTGCCGCCACTACCGCTATCATGCCACCAACAATTCCGATATAGGAAATGGACAGATGGGTACAAATACTTCCTCCAATCCATGTTCCGCTCCCGATTCCAAGATTATAGATTCCGGAATAGATTGCCATTGCTACAGAGGAAGCCGCTGCCGGTGCATAAGTAATAATTTCTGATTGAAATGTCACGTTAAATGCCATAACTGCCATACCCCAGAATGCACATAATAAAACAACCGCCATATGTGCTTTTGATATCGGATATAATAAAAGTAATGCTGCCGCCACACTGATCATTACCAGTTTTACGAAAAGATATTTATTCTTGTCATAATAATGGGAAAATAAAAAACTTCCCAAAAGACCTGCTGCACCAAATATAGTAAGTGTTGTTGTAACCCAGTTCGCAGAAAGACCAGCTACCTTCTGTAAGAACGGTTCAATATAACTATATCCCGTATAATACGATGTGGCAAATAAAAACGTAACAAGAAAAATTCCCATTAATGTTTTATTTTCTAATATTTCCGGCATTTGTTTAATAGAGAATGACTCGCCTCCCGGCACCTTTGGAAATACAAAAATCATGTAAACTGTTGTGACAAATGCAATTACTCCAACACAGAAAAATGCCATATTCCATCCCATATGCAGTCCTATGATCCTTCCTAATGGAAGTCCGAGAATCATTGCAATTGATGTTCCGGTTACTACCATACTAAGTGCCAGCGAACGAAACTTTTCTGACACAACACTGACTGCTGCCGGTGATGCGATCGACCAGAATACAGAATGCGTACACGCTACACCAATACGAGAGACCATTAACATTCCGTACGAAGAAGAAAACGCTGATAACATCTGAAAGATTCCAAAGAGAGCAATCGTTCCTAACAACAGTCTCTTAAAATCAATCTTATTCAAGAGTAGCATCAATGGCAGAGACAGTAACATAACAATCCACGAATACACGGTGATCAGCACCCCTGCATGTGCTTCTGTAATATGAAAGCTGTCGGCAATATCTGTCAACAAACCAATCGGCATAAACTCTGATGTGTTAAATATAAATGCGGAAACAGTAATCCCGAGAAGCGGAAGCCACTCCTTAAGTGACATTTTATTTCGCATAATTTTTAATCCTTTCTAAATAATAGTTTTATATAAAAATCATGACTATTAAATCACATGACAGCCTTCGTGTCAATCTCTTAACTAATTTACTCCGGCAACAACAGTCAGAACCCATAAAAAATAATCCATATCTGTGACCCGAAGTAAAGGTTGAATGTAAGCATTTGCACCAATATTCAACCTGCAACGACTAAAGTCACAAATATGGATCATATATTTTTATAGATTTATCAGCTTTACCTGTGAAATTATTTATTCTGCAAAGCTTTCGTAACTAATGCAGCAATCTCATCTACCTTCCATGCCGGCTGAGTAGATGCAGAAATCTTATTGCCTCTCTCCCAGATTCCCTGAGCAGATGCAGATTCTTTTGGTTTATACTCTTCACTGTCATCTTTCCATGCTGGCTGGGTAGAGCTTGATACTGTTGTTGGCTTTGGTAATGGTTTGTTATAGAATTCCAGATTCTCTGTTAACTCTTTTCTTACTAAAGCGGCGATCGCATCCAGATTCCATACTTTCTTTGTCTCAGAAGAAAGTCCACCCGGTGTATCTGTAGTATCCCATGCACCCTGTGTTCCTGCTGCCGGTTTACGAGGAGCTTCTTCCTCCTTCTTCCATGCTGGCTGTGTAGAACTTGAGATTGTTGTCGGTGCCGGAATTGGTTTATTAGAAAATGCAACCTTTACATTATTAGATTCTAATGCCTTTGTTACAAGTGCTGCGATTTCCTGCACGTTCCACTTTTCCTTTGCTAAAGAAGATACACCTCCCGGTGTATTTGTGCTGTCCCATGCTCCCTGTGTTGCTGCGGAAGCCTTCGGTGCCAAATCTTTAGACCATGATGCAGAAGTTGCTGTAGAAGCTTTCGTTGGCTTTGGACGGGCAACATTAGAAAATGCCAACTGATTCTCTTTAAGAATCTCCATTACCTGACTATGAATCAGCTCCTGTCTCTTGTTATCTATCATGTCTTTTCTACCCCTTTCCCAATGTGAAATCTTTTGGTTTTCTGGTTATGGTAAACTGTAACTATTCAGAACAAATACAAATACTGCAGATAGAATTCTGCAAGTTCCATCTGAACAGTCATATTTTCTTTATTATAACACTAATCTAATATTAATTTAAATAGAAGATATATGAAAATTGCTGTCCTTTTACTGAAATATATTGACTCTTCACACAGTAAATTCCCTGATATATGTTCCGACATAATGATAAGCCTTTCCTTGCTATTTCTTCTTCCCAAGATAAGCAATTTCAGTAATTAGACTAATTCCTCATCTGCTGGAGATTTTTTCTGATTGATTGTCACAATTTGCTGGAGCATCCCCATGTTCCAACCTTAGAAAAAACAGAAAAATAAAAAAAAGAGAATAGGGTAAATGTGACCTCGGAGCAAGTAAAGAATGTGAGCTATTCAGCGAACATTCTTCACGCAGCGACTACTGGCACATTTACCCTATTCTCTTTTTTTATTTTTCGTCCGTTTTCTTCAATAAATCAGGATATATTATTGCATGATTTCCCACGATTTTCTTACTTTCATACATTGCTGCATCTGCCTCATGATATAACTTATCAAAGGTTGCCTTATCATCATCTAAACATAAGGAAGCCCCGAGACTTACATTGATTTTCTCTCCCTGCATTTCCGGTATAAAAATCTTATCTATCTGTATAAATAAACGTTTGAAGAATGATTCTGATTGTTCTTTATTTGATATTCCCGGAAGATACATCGCAAATTCATCCCCTCCGAGTCTCATAACAATATCATTCTCACGACAGGCTCTCTGAAGTGCCGATGCAAGCTGGATTAAAACAATATCTCCTACTGCATGTCCATATGTGTCATTAATTGTTTTAAATTTATCACAATCTAAAAGACACAAAAGACCGCCTTTCTTTTTCTCAAGAAATTCCTTAATCTTTCTCTCTCCGCTTCCTCGGTTATTAATTCCTGTCATGGAGTCCGTTTCTGAAAGATACAGCAGCTTTTTCTCCCGGCGTTTCTGTTCATCAATAACCTCCACACAGTAAAGAACGTGCCACGGACGGCCTTTTTCATCGCTGTCTACCTTGATAAAACGCTCCCTGCACCAGCCGTATACGATTCCTATAAATTCATGAACGATCGTGTTTGTTTCCATTAATCGCTCACCTAATGTCGCTATATCTACAAATTCCGACACACTGGAAATATACTGTTGTGTACAAAAATACTTCATACTTGCGTGTATTCTTTTTGAAAAATCATCCGAATCAAGTTCTTCGCATTTATCCTCTATATATTTTGCGGTCTTCACTAACTGATACTTTCCTGTTTTTATATCAACAAAATGCATGGACAAATAAATCTCTGACAGTGCCGCATAACTGCTCATACTCGCATTATGCTGCTCTTTTTTGAAAGAATTTCTTATTTTTAAAAAGGATATAAGCATCGTACCAATCATATCTAAAAACAGGGTCAAAGCAGTATAATCTCCTTCTGGTGGATTATCCACACCGAAAAATCCCCGTATCTGTCCCTTGTGACGTAACGGACTGACAACTACATTATGGACCTTCTGATAACATAGCATATTGTAAGATACCTGATGTACCCCCTTTAGTTCCTCAACATCAGAAATAATTACACTTTCTCCTTCATTAAAGCTATCATACCACCAGTCAATAACTTCCATGTTTACGCCCTGAAGATCATTGATCTGTGGTTTGACTCCTTCGGCACACCATTCATATGTATTATTTGTAACATGACTTTCTACATCATCTTCAAAAATATAAATTCTGTCAGATCCGATGTGTTTTCCAAAAAAACTGATAAATTCATTAATTTGTCCCTCGGGAGTATCGTATTCAAGTGCTGCACGCAGTGCCTCATTGATAATTGTCTCGTATCTCTTAATCGACTTCATAGGGCTTTTGTGCCTCCCTTCTCTTTTTTCATCTTGTTATTTCAGAACTTATGATATGGTATGATATCTTTTGTCCCCAATGTCATGGTATGTCAAAATTATTTATCCACTCGCTTCAAAGCACAAACACTCTCCACATGTACCGAATGGCTAAACTGATCTACAACAGCTACTTTTTCTAAAGTATATTTTTCCTCACATAATATCTTTAAATCTCTCGCCAATGTTGCCGGGTCACAGCTCACATAAACGATGCGTTCCGGTGCCATATCTAACATCGTATTTAAAAGTGTTGCATCACAACCTTTTCTTGGCGGGTCAACCACAATGACATCCGGATGAATTCCTGTTTTTTCATACTGGGCAGGAACAACTTCCTCTGCCTTGCCAACGAAAAATTCAACATTATCCATATGATTCAATGTGGCATTACGTCTTGCATCATCAATTGCTTCTTTAATGATTTCAACACCATATACCTGTTTGGCTTTTTGTGCAAGAAAAAGAGAGATTGTTCCGATTCCGCAATATAAATCCCACACGAGTTCCTGCCCCTTTAAAGCTGCATACTCTAACGCTTTTGAATAAAGAACTTTTGTCTGCTGTGGATTTACCTGATAAAAAGAAAGGGGTCCAATCTGATATTTAATATTGCCGATATAATCTTCAATATAATCCTGCCCCCAGATTGTTTCGCAGTGCAAGCCTAAAATCTTATTTGTCTTATCTGTATTTGTATTTACGATAATACTTGTCATTCCCTCAATTTCTTTTAGTCTATCTACAAGTTTATCGATATGTTTTAACTGCTTTGCTGTCCCGTTCACGATGAGGCATACCATAATCTCTCCTGTGGTAAATCCTACACGAGTTAAAATATGGCGGATTAATCCACTGTGATTCTTTTCATCATATGCAGAAATCTTATTCTCCCTCATATATGCAAGTATTTTTTCAACGATTGGATGTGTTACTTTAGCCTGAATCATACAGTTTGTATTCGCTACGATCGAATGCGTTCTTCCTGCATAAAATCCGGCAACAAGCTTCCCCTCTTTATCATAACCGACAGGGAACTGTGCCTTGTTACGGTAATGCCACGGCTCTCCCATTCCGTATACTGGTTCCATCTTCTGCTCTATGTCTTCTTTTTCAAAACCGCCGATACGAGTCAGACACCCTTCCACAAGTCCTTTCTTAAATAGTAACTGTTTCTCATAGGAAATCTGCTGTAATTTACAACCGCCGCATTGCCTGGCCACAGGACATAGCGGAGTCACCCGGTCTTCTGATGGCTTTATAATTTCCACAAGGCGAGCATAACCATAATTCTTTTTTAACTTTGTTATGGAAGCCTTCACCTCATCACCGATCACCGTATCCTTAACAAAGAAGGGAAAGCCCTGGTACTTCCCAAGACCTTCCCCTTCCCTTGTAAAATCTTCAATCACAAGCGAAATTTCCTGATTCTTTTTCAAATTCAACTTCTGTTCTGATTTCACTTTTTTATTCAATCCTTTTCTCCTAAATGACTTGTCGCTCTGATATTACTTTCAAACAATTTATTATAACCTTTCCACTCACCGCCCTGACGACTTTCCTCTGCGAGTGCTTCAATAAATGTTTCCATCTTTGCGTCTGTATTATCCGCAAAATTAAGAGCTAATGCCTCAATTAATGCCGGCTTTTTAGGGGAACCGTACTCTAACTCACCGTGATGTGCCAGAATACAATGTTTTAA
The DNA here is from genome assembly GCA_934317185.1 of uncultured Anaerobutyricum sp. Taxonomy (GTDB): domain Bacteria; phylum Bacillota; class Clostridia; order Lachnospirales; family Lachnospiraceae; genus Anaerobutyricum. The sequence continues at coordinate 7,742 of CAKREJ010000040.1, forward strand.
TTCATTGGCCAGTTTCGGTGGAAAACCGCTAATATTTCTGATCTTCTCATCAATCATCATCGTTCCCATAACAATGTGTCCGACTAACTGTCCTACATCGGTATAATCATTCTCAGGAAACTCAGATAACTCATCCAGCTTTCCTATATCATGACAGATCGCTGCGGTAATCAAAAGATCCTTATTTAAAATCGGATACTGCGTACAGTAAAAATCACACAGCTTCGTTACACTAAGTGTATGTTCTAATAATCCACCCATAAATCCGTGATGTACTCTCTTTGCTGCGGAATGTGCTTTAAACTTTGCAGCAAATTCTTTATCTCCAAAAAAAGCAACTAAAAGCTGTCTTAAATAAATATTTTGTATATGGTTCACATAGGAAGATAATTCCTTAAACATTCCATCAATACTCTTACCGGAGCATGGAATATAATCCTCCATCGCAAACTCTCCTTCTCTGGCTTTGCGAAGTCTTCTTACATTAAGCTGTGGACTGCCCTGAAAACTTGTAACATTCCCCTCTACACGAATGTAATCCATCTGCTCAAAATTCTCGATTCCATTATTCAAATCCCAGATCTTCGTGTCTATAACACCTGTCTTATCCTGTAAGATCATGGAATAATAAGTCTTTCCTGCTTTTGTTTTTGCAATATTTTTTACTTTACAAAGATACACATCAGAGACATTATCCCCTTCTCTGAGTTCATTAATATAACGCATATACGTTTCCTTTCTAGCTCTCTTATCAATTACTTCCCATATTATAGCTTACTTTTAACAGACTTACAACCAAGAAAATCGTCTGTTTTGCAGATTTTTCCGTTTTTTAAAGGCTTTATACCCATCTTGATTGACAAATGAAGTATTTCATGTCACAATTACTTTTACATTAAATTTTTATATCAGATGTGCGGCAGAAATATGTCATCTCTTACATAACGCACATCTCTCAACAAGATTGTCTCAGCATTCTTGATAAATTTAAAGAAAGGAATGTCCGGCATGTTATCGGACTGTAGGAATGCATATGATTAGAAAACATATTATTGCACATGGCCGTGTACAGGGTGTTGGCCTTCGATTTACAGTAACCGGTTTTGCTAAAAAATACAATGTGACGGGTTGGGTTCGCAATCTCTATGATGGTACGGTAGAGATGGAAGTCCAGGGATTAGACCACCGTGTGGAACTCTTTTTACAGGAGTTATCCTCTGATCGGCCAGGTGGGAATCGTTTCATTCGCATTGACAAATTGGACATTACAAATATTCCTTCTGTAAATGTAGCAGATGAAAAGGGCTTCCGTGCTCGCTACTAACAAGTTAATCTAATATTATCAATATATGAAAATCTTATTCAATCCTAACTTACGCAGGAAAACTATAGACTATCTGGACTGTTTTTCTTTGTCCAGCTCTGCAATGCGTTCTTCTGCGTATTTAAGAATGCCCCGGCATCCATCACAATTACGATGTATTTAAGATTGAACTTAAATTTTTGAAAGGATTTTATTTATGAATACAAAGGCACTTATCACGTTAGAATATGATAAAATAATTAAAAAGCTGGAGACTTTTGCTTCTTCAACAATGGGAAAGAAATTTTGCAAAGATTTACTTCCCTCTTCTGACTACGAAGAAATCTTATCCGCACAGACAGAAACCAAAGATGCACTGACCCGGCTTTATAAGACGGGTTATCTTTCTTTTCAGGGACTTTCTGATATCCGTCCACATTTAAGACTATTGGAAATCGATTCCACGCTAAATCAAAAGGAACTTCTTGAGATTGCCCGTCTTCTTTCTATTACAGCACAGGCAGTCGAATATGGCGACACCGAGGATGAGGTTATGGCCTATGACTCTTTAAACAGTTATTTCGGAGAACTTGATCCACTGGAATTCCTTTATCAGCGAATTACTCAATGCATCTTATCAGAAGATGAAATCAGTGATGATGCTTCTTCCGCATTAAAGGATATCCGACGAGAAATCAAACAAACGAATATTTCCATTCATAATAAGCTGACTTCCGTTATCAACTCACAAAATAATAAAACAATGCTTCAGGATGCATTAATTACGGTTCGTAACGGTCGTTATTGTGTTCCTGTAAAAACTGAATACCGGAATGCATTTCCCGGTATGATTCATGATCAGTCCTCTTCCGGTTCCACACTTTTCATCGAACCAATGGCTGTCGTGCAGTTAAATAACCATTTAAAAGAATTAGATATTAAAGAAAAAATGGAAATTGAGAAGATTCTCCAGTCTTTAAGTGCTCAGGCAGCTTCCTGCAGCCGGGAATTAGAAGAGAATCAAAAGATACTTACAAAGCTTGACTTTATTTTTGCCAAAGCAAAATATGCAAAAGAATATCAGGGAACCGAACCAATTTTTAATACCGATGGCATTGTAGATATCAAACAGGGCAGACATCCTCTGCTTGATCCTAAAAAAGTAGTTCCGATTCATATTTATATTGGAGAAGATTTCAATATGCTTCTTCTTACCGGTCCAAATACCGGTGGTAAAACGGTTTCTTTAAAAACCGTTGGTCTTTTCCAGCTCATGGGACAGGCAGGTCTGCATATTCCGGCGTTTCAGGGTTCCCGCCTTGCTGTATTTTCCGATATTTTTGCTGATATTGGAGATGAACAGAGTATTGAGATGAACTTATCCACATTTTCCTCTCATATGACAAACCTTGTCCACATTTTAGAGGAAGCTGACCCCAACTCTCTCGTTTTACTTGATGAGTTATGTGGCGGAACAGACCCGACAGAAGGTGCGGCACTTGCGATCGCTATCTTAGATGATCTGCACACCGGTAAGATCCGTACTGTTGCGACAACACATTATGCGGAGCTTAAAATGTACGCAATGGACACACCGGGCGTGGAGAATGCCTGCTGTGAATTTGACCTTGAAACACTTTCTCCAACCTACCGTCTCTTAATCGGTATTCCCGGAAAAAGTAATGCCTTCTCCATCAGTGAACGGCTCGGTCTTCCAGACTACATCATCGAGCAGGCCCGCTCTCAGATTGATGCTACCGCCATCGACTTTGAAAATATGCTCTCTGAATTAGAAAAAAATAAAGCAGAAATCGAAAAAGAGCAGTCTGAACTTTACAAGACAAAACAGGAAATCGAAAACTTAAAAAACAGCCTGAAAGAAAAACAGGATGATATCAAAGAAAAACGAGACAAAATGCTCCGGGACGCTCGTGAGGAAGCTCGAAATATTCTCGAAGAAGCCAAGGAAGTTGCCGATGAATCCATCCGTAAATACCACGCATGGGGACAGCATCCAAAGCAGAATAACATGAAGAAAATGGAAGCTCAAAGAAGTGATCTTCGAGGTCGCATGAGCAAGCTTGACAAAAAGCTCGCCTATAAGGCAAAGAAGTCTTCCACTATCTCCGATCCTTCTGACTTCAAAGTAGGCGATTCTGTATTTGTAACCACACTTTCTCTAAACGGAACTGTAAAAGAAGCTGCCAACAAAGACGGGGATCTCGTAATACAGATGGGATTCTTAAGCTCCGTAGTAAATTATAAAAACTTAGAACTTCTCGCCCCTGAAAAAGCACCAAAACCACAGCATCAGCCAAAAGACCGCTACAGCATTAATAAAGCGGCAACCATCAATCCAGAAATCAATCTTCTTGGAAATACAGTAGACGAAGCCATTGCCCGTCTTGAAAAATATCTTGATGATGCCATGATTGCCGGACTCACTTCCGTTCGTGTCGTTCATGGAAAGGGAACCGGTGCTTTGCGAAAAGGAATTCATGAATATCTTCGTAAACTCAAATTCGTCAAATCCTATAAACTCGCAGAATTCGGCGAAGGGGATGCGGGAGTAACCATCGTAACTTTTAAGTAAATACTGATTTGTTTGAATAACGGACGAAAAACAAAAAAATAAATACTAGTAAAATGTGCCAGTAGTCGCTGCGTGTTGAATGCTCGCTTATCGCTTGCATTCAATACTTGCTCCGAGGTCACATTTTACTAGTATTTATTTTTTTATTTTTCTGTTTGCCTACTCCGTAAGTAAATTAGTATTTTATGCTGGGGAGGTAGGGGAAATCTCCATAAGATTGTGAAAATTAATCAGTGAAAATCTCCAGTAGACAAAAAGTATATACCCTTTTCGCTAAATCAGTATCGGAAAGAAAATGTGTGAAATAAAAAGAACCTACTTCCGTGTGCTCCTCTTCCTTCTTCAACATAAAATACTAATTTGTAGATTTCGTGTAGACGAAAAAAGAAATAATACCATATCCCATCTGCTCTGTAGTCGCT
>CAKREJ010000041.1 GCA_934317185.1 uncultured Anaerobutyricum sp.
TTCTCTTCTTCTTCAATACCGAACAGTTCGATAAAAGCTCCTCTTGTTCCTGAACCATCTTCTCTTGACATTACAGTGATTGCTGCATCAGAACTTCCTCCTGCTGCATTCCCACCTTTGTTTCCACATCCTACAAGAGTAGTTACTGCCATCGCTGCAATTAATGCGAAGCTGATAAATTTCTTCATAATTGTAATCCTTCTTTCTTACTTTCTTTTTTTCTTTCTTAAGCTTGCTTTCCTCAAGCTTCCTCTAAAGAATACTGGTCATTTGTAAAGTCCAAAACCACACTCCTGTAAAATGAAAGTAAAAATTCTGATTTGAAAAAGTGACGGACAAAAAATAAAAAAGAGAGCAGGGTTAAATGTTCCAGTAGTCGCTGCGTATGAAATGCTCGCTTATAGGCTTGCATTCCATACTGGCTCCGAGGTCACATTTAACCCTGCTCTCTTTTTTATTTTTCTGTTTACCTGCTCCAGAAGTAAATCAGGAATTCATTTCATTTATAATCACTTTTTTCACTGTTTTTATGTTTAATGGTTTGGCAATGTGGGCGTTCATTCCTGCATCTGCCGCATGCTGAATATCTTCTGCGAATGCGTTTGCAGTTAATGCTATGATCGGAATTGTCCTGGCATCTACTCTATCTAACCGGCGAATCTGTCTTGTTGCCTCATAGCCTCCCATTACCGGCATCATAATATCCATGAGAATAAGGTCATATGTGCCTGCCGGATGTGTATTGAAGGCTTCTACCGCTTCCAGACCATTGCTTACACAAAAGACTTTGGCTCCTTCTTCTTCTAAAAGAATTTTTGCAACCTCCTGATTCAGGTCATTATCTTCTGCCAGAAGAATTTTTATATTTTGGATGGATTCTCTTTCTGCTTTTTCTGTGCCAGTTATTTTCTGCTCTTTTGCTTTTTCAAAAGGAATTGTGATGACAAATGTGCTTCCTTCCCCTAGCTTACTGGAAATCTTAATACTTCCACCCATCTGTTCAAATAATGCTTTGGCAATGCTCATCCCAAGTCCGGTTCCATGATAAACACTTCTTGCATCCGTTCTTTCCTGAGTAAATGGTTCAAATATCTTATTCAGATATTCCTCACTGATACCGATTCCTGTATCACTAATCGTCCACTGATAAGTCTGTCTGCTTTCGTCCGAATGAAGAAGCCTGATATGTGTATGAATCTTTCCATTCTCTTTATTGTACTTTATACAGTTACTATATATATTCATCATGGCTCTGCTTAAATGCAGTGGACTTCCATAAATATACGGATTCTCGTAAACTTCCGGCTCTACATCCATCACTGTAATAATTCCCTGTTCCTGTGCCTGTGTGTCAATCATTGTCATAATCTCTCGTCCCCGCTCAATCATATTAAACGGTTCATGAGATAAAACCAGCTCTCCTTCTTCTATTTTAGACATATCAAGAACATCATTAATTAATGATAAAAGATGATTGGCGGCAATATTGGCTTTCGCACGATTTATCTTTAAAAATTCTGTATCCTCCTCATGGTTTTTGTCGATTTCCAAAAGACCGATAATACCATTTAATGGTGTTCGCATATCATGAGACATTCGAGAAAGGAAATTTGACTTTGCTGCATTCGCCTGCTTTGCTGTATTCAAGGCTTCCTGAAGTAATCTCTTCTGGTGAATTTCTTTTGCAACAACATCATCTACATTTAAAAATCCAAGAACGATAATGCCTGACTCTTCATCCCGGATAAAGCGGAACTGATAATACTGTATTTTTTCTTCTTTAATAATACGATAATTTCCTTTATATTCTTTTTCTGAGGAAAGAACCTCCATCGCATTGTCAAACTGCAATGCCTTCTGCATCATAGAGCGATCCTCCGGATGAACATATTCATTAATATATTTATCAAAAAACATCTCATAGGAATATACCTTTTCATCCTTATTCTCCGCTTTAAATGCATTACTATCCTCCTGTTTAATAATCGACAGTGTTTTTTCCCGAGAGTGGATTAAATAAACATTCAAATAATTACTGCTTAACGTCTTAACGATACTAACCTGCGTCTCATAGGCTTCCTGTACTGCTGTAATATCCTTTCCATATAATATAGCTTCCAGATGATCATTTGAAGGATTTATGAAAAGGCGTGCCACATATTGGGAGATTCTTGCGATATCATCATCATAATAACACCGTGATACTCTGACAATCTCCACTTCACCGGATTGATAACTGCGAAGCATGGATTCCCGGCAATAAGCCTCCATAAAATCCTGACGGTCTTTCGTTGAAGGAATGTATTTCGCTGTACTTGCAACAAACTCGTCAATCGCAAAGTTTTGATCGATCATATAAGCGATCTGAGAAGTTCCTCCGACATCTAAAATTTTATTTGCAGTCACATCCATGTGAAAATATCCTGCTGCATCTGAAATAGATGCAATAAGTGAATTTAACTGATTTTCATAAATCTTTCTAGCACTTACATCATCATCTTCACATACGAGTGCAGCAACAAAATCTTCATAGTTTTCCGCCTCTCCATCCCTGGTGATCATCAGATAGTAATAATGTGTCTGATCTGTCTTTACTCTGCAATGTAATTTAAAGCCAGATGTCTGAGAAAGCCGCTCCTTCACCATCGAAAATTCTGTTTTTTCAGACATATATGCCTGTTCATCCGGATGCACATATTTTTTAATGAAAGCTTCCCGCAGAATATCATATTGCATCCTGTCATCACTATCTCTGTAATCTATACTCCTCTCGTCACACTCTAACTGATACTGGGATCGGTATACAGAAACAGCTCCTGTATGCCTGCTTACTCCGTACACCGCCACATAATCTGATGCCAGAAGATTGATCGCTCCCACTAATCTGAGAGCCTTCTCTCCTGTAGGAATCGCACTTGCCAGACGTTCTCCTTCCGCAACCGTACTAAATACCATTGCATAACCCACTTTTTCATCTGAAAGCTTCAGCTCTACAGCATCAACAGTCTCATAAATATGCCGGATAGGATCAAGGTATGTTTTGGGTCCGTAAATCTTATTCTTCACCGGGCATGGCGGACAAGGTGAATCCAGTCCCATCAATGCCTTATAGCACTTTATTCCCTTCTGAAGATTTGGATAAATCTTCTTTGCTGTATCATTAAATCCAATAATCGTATAATTTTCATCAATACTGTAATACCCTGATGAATGTGTGTTCATATCCCCGATACCTTCCTTTTAATTATTCATAACTTATAGTATAACATCACTTTACTATATCCACTACTCTTTTTAGTAAAACTGCGAGGAAATATTTTTACATTTATTTTACATTCTTTTCTCTAAAATCTGCTAGAGAATTACTATTAGATGGCGTATACTAAAAATGTATGTGTAATAACAAGTTTAATGTAGCATTAACGTAAACTACCACTGTCTCGCCATACATTTTAAATACAAAAATATAATTTACACCAAAAAGGAAAACCTACATATAAAAGAAAGAGGGGAAACAATTCCATTGAAAAGAAAGAAGGTAAAATCCGTAAAGCAACTGGGGAATACGGGTACGAAATTGGAAAAAGAAGTCGCTGCAATGGAAGAAGCTATGAGGCAGCATAATATAGAAGAAAATTGTAAACAGCTTATTGACGAACTGATGCCACAAATTAAAACTATGGAGCAAACGCTTTTTGGTACTTACCATAGAAATATTATTGAATATTCAACAAGCCGAATTAAGACTCCGGAAAGTATTGTAGAAAAACTCCATCGCAAAAACCGGGAAGTTTCTCTTAATAAGGCATTAGAAACACTTCGTGATCTTGCCGGAATCCGTGTTGTCTGCTCTTTTCAGGATGATGTATATAAAGTAGCGGGAGCCATTAAAAAACTTCCCGGCTATGAGCTTGTGAAAGAGAAAAATTATATTGCGAAGCCAAAGTCGAGTGGGTACCGCAGTATTCACCTTATTTTAAAACCAACAAATACAACATCAAACATCCAATATATTGAAGTTCAGGTTCGTTCTGCCGCTATGAATTACTGGGCAATCCTGGAACATCAGCTCTGCTATAAAAATGAGAAAAAAGAGGCACAAAAGATCCGCCAGGAGTTAAAAGGATGTGCAATTGACATTTCAAAAATTGATAAGAAAATGTTAAAGCTACGAAAAGAAATTGAAAAAATCTAATGGATGACAAAGAAACAGAGAAGTACTTTTTCAAGAATGCCGAGGCACTCTTGAAAAATATCCTTTCAGTACAAGCGTTTCCATTTACCTTTTCCACAATCTACGATACACTGTGTATAAGATTGTGGAATTTTATTATCATTTATATAAGAAAGGCATCCATTTTTATGAGTCATACAGAATTTACTACTACAACAAATGAATTTATCGGAACAGCAGCAGGCCATACGATCGGAATGGTTATTCCGAATATTGACCCGGAAGTGCGAACACTTTTACAGATTCCGGAGCAGTATTCTTCTCTTGGAATTCTTACTTCAAGAACCGGTGCTGCCGCACAGGCTTTTTCGGTAGACGAAGCTGCAAAAGCCTGCAATGTTGAACTGCTTATTTTTGAGCTGCCAAGAGATACGGAAGGTTATTCCGGCCACGGTAATCTGATCGTTCTCGGTGCATATGACGTAAGCGATGCCAGACGTTCTGTAGAAGTTGCTTTAACACTCATTGATGAGAAGGCTGAACGTATTTATATTAATGAAGTCGGTCACATGGAGATGCATGTCACAGCTAATGCCGGTCCTGTCCTTCACAAGATATTTGACGCACCACTTGGCAAAGCCTTCGGCTTTATCTGTGCCGGTCCTGCCGGAATTGCTATTGTTGCTGCAGATACTGCCGTAAAGTCCTCTCCTGTTGATATTGTATGGTATGGTACTCCTTCCATCAATTTATCATATACAAACGAGGTCATCATCGGAGTCAGCGGAGATTACGGTGCCGTGAAAAAAGCCGTTGATACTGCCTACGAAAAGGCAAGTACCCTCATTGAAGTGTTTGGACAAAAACCTGCTTCTATTTTACACTTTAAACCTATAGAAAAAAGCGAGAATTAAGACTTATTTTCAAGAATATCCCGGTAGATCACACATAGAGGATTACTTACCCTTCATTACTAATAATAAATTATTCCTTATCATAATCATCTAAAAAATGGTGCTTTACTCCATCTTTTTTATAAGCGATGACCGTTTCAATATTTACATTTTCAACGCTTTTAAAAATATGTGCTTCCACATAAGGATTCTTCTTTTTAATCTCAGCAATGAGCTGTTTAATTTCTATTCGCTTAGACTGATTCTCCTCATTATTACATGTTGTGCATGTATCTGTAAATTTACATGCACACTGAATAAAGCGAAGGTCATTATAATCCCTCCATGCCTTAATATCATCTTCACGAATAAGATATAATGGCCTGATCAACTCCATACCTTCAAAGTTTGTACTGTGCAGCTTCGGCATCATGGTCTGAATCTGTGCCCCATAAAGCATTCCCATAAGAATTGTTTCGATAACATCATCATAATGATGGCCAAGTGCGATCTTATTACAACCTAATTCCTTTGCAAAATTATAAAGATAACCTCTTCGCATTCTCGCACAAAGATAACACGGAGACTTTTCAATGTGATATACAGATTCAAAAATATCTGATTCAAAAATGTGAACAGGAACCTTTAGCTTTCTTGCATTCTCCTCAATTACTTTTCTGTTTTCCGGACTATATCCAGGATCCATTACCACAAACTTCACTTCAAACGGAAACTTATTATGAAGCTTCAATTCCTGAAAAAGCTTCGCCATCAACATCGAATCTTTTCCACCGGAAATGCAGACCGCAATACAATCCCCTTCTTTTACAAGCTCATACTGGTTAATCGCCTTCGTAAACTTACACCATATATTCTTTCGAAACTTTTTACGGATACTCTTTTCCACCTGAGCACACACTTCATCTGCCTGCTGATTCTTCATCTGCTCTAAAAGCCATGCCGTATAGCCGCCTTTTAAACTAAATGCATCATAACCTCTATCACGAAGCTCCTCTGCAAGCTCCTGACTAATACGCCCTCTTGCACAATAAATAATCAGCTTCTTACCAGCAAGATCCGCTCTTTCCTGTGCTTCCTCCTCATCTGCTTTTACAAGTCCACCCTGATACTTCTCTAAAATAGCATCCTTACTCATGTGAATCGCCCCCGGAATAATTCCGTGTCCAACCTCCACATCTCCTCGCATATCAAGTAATATATAATCCTCTGGCGTTAACCGTTCTAATTCATTTATCGTAATATCCATCTATTTTTCCTTTCACAAAAAATTTACAGAAAAATAATAGCACAAAAACACCCACTTTGTGAAGACAACAGATAAAAATACTAATTCTTTGAGGACGGACGAAAAATAAAAAAGGATATAATAGCATCTGTGCCAGTAGTCGCTGCGTATTAAATGCTCGCTGAAAAGCTTGCATCCAATACTTGCTCCGAGGTCACATCTGCTATTATATCCTTTTTTATTTTTCTGTTTGTTGCTAAACTGAAGATGAGAATTAAATTAGTTTAGAGAGAAAGAGGGAAATCTCCAGTAGATTATGGCAGTCAATCAGCGAAAATTTCCGGTATATAAAAAGTGTTTAATCTTTCCGTTAAAACAGTAATGGAAAGAAAATATGCGAAATACAGAGCACACACTTCCGGGACATCTTCATTTTCTTCTAACATAAAATACTAATTTACTTCTCATCTTCAATTTAGGAAAAGACAGAATCGCAGAAAATAAAAAATCCTTATTTGTGACCTCGGAGCAAGGAGTGGATGCGAGCCTATAAGCGAGCATTCAACACGCCGCGACTAAAGTCACAAATAAAGATTCTTTTATTTCCGCGATTCGTCCGTTATTAATGAATTAAATTAGTCTTTTTCCATTTTCTCATTATGTAGAAGTAATATGGAAGCAGTGGAACTAAGGCAGCAAGCCAGGCCGCCGGGTCTGCCATACAAACACCGGCAAAGCTGGTTCGTCCGGCTACTATCGTTACTATGGCACTTCTTGCTACAAGTTCGAAAATTCCTCCGATCATCGGGACTAAACCGTATCCCATTCCCTGTAATGTATTTCTATACAAGAAAATGCTTCCGAGAAATGGATAGAACCACAATACTGTATGGAAATATGTGACCGCTACATTAATTACTTCTGTTTCTGATGGATCGATAAAAATATAGGTCATATATTTTCCAAAGAAAAACATTGCGATCATGTTTACAATGCTCCAGCCCCAGATCATGTACTGTGTACAGCGTACTCCTTGTTTTACACGTTCCATTTTTCCGGCTCCACGGTTTTGTCCTACATATGTGGCAATTGTTGCCCCAAAAGCAACAAATACTGTCATAAATATATTCTGTAGTTTTCCTGCTGCTGAAAATCCTGCCATGCAGTTTTCTCCGTAAATATTAATAGCTCCCTGTACAATAATTGTTCCAATTGCAGTGATAGAAAACTGAAGTGCCATAGGAATACCAAGTCCTAAAAGTTTCCCAAATGATTTAAAAGAAATACGGAAATCTGTTTTTTTCAGGCGAAGGATCGGGAACTTCCTGCAAATATAAATAAAACAGAGCAAGGCAGAAATTGCCTGTGCGATTACAGTTGCATAGGCACAGCCTTCTACTCCCATTCCCATTACTACAATAAATACAATATCCAATATTACATTGATCGCAGCGGAAATCATGAGGAAATACAGCGGAGAACGAGAATCACCTAACGCTCGTAAAAATGCAGATAATGCATCATATGCTACGGTAACAAGCAGTCCCATATAAATGATTCCCATATAGCCTTTTACTTCCGGCATAATTTCGTCTGAGTAATTCATCATACGAAGAATCGGTTCGTTGGCAATGGAAAAGCCAACAGTCATCACGAGGGCAAATGCGATGGATAAATAAATGGACATCGCAACATAATGCCGCATCCTGTCATATTGTTTTGCTCCAAAGCTCTGTGCTACCATAATGGCAAATCCACTGGTAAGTCCATTAAGCCAGCCTATTACAAAGAACATTAACGCTCCTGTACTTCCAATCGCTGCAAGTGCCTGTACTCCAAGAAACTGTCCCGCAACGATAGAATCTACTACATTGTAAAACTGCTGAAATAAGTTTCCTAAACACATAGGAATCATAAACTTAATAATCAGCTTAGCCGGACTTCCGACTGTCATATCATTGATTGTCGTTTTTGACATTTTTTACGCTCCTTTTCTTTTTTATGTACTCTCGCAGTCTTTATTTCACTTGATTTTTGAGTGAATTTTCTGCAAAAAAAGATTCCGAGAGCACATTTTCATTTATATATGTTCAAGTTTATTTGCCTTTTTTTCTTATTTCTCTTATAATTTTATATCATGAGACTTGAAATAACTACAATACTTATTTGGGGAGGAACACCATGCATGTAGGACGAAAAACACAAAAAAGGGAGAAATCTGCGATGTCTGTCTCTCTTTACGGTAACTTACTTTTTGTCGTGATTGAGCTTATTATGGCAATATTAACCAATTCACAGGCTGTATTACTTGATGCAGTTTATGACGGGGTCGAATTTGTCATGCTTCTTCCCTCGCTGTTTCTGATTCCATTTCTTTACCGGCCATCAAGTGAACAACATCCATTTGGCTACACACAGATTGAGACGTTATTTATCGTAATTAAAGGTATCACAATGACTGCCGTTACGTTTGGTCTGATCTTTAATAATATCAATCTGATGATACACGGAGGACACATTATTTCTTTTAATACTGTTGCGTACTTTGAGTTATTTGCCTGTATTCTGGGTGTTATTGTTACTGTTTATCTTTACATAAAAAATAAAACAATGCAATCCCCTCTAATCAACATGGAAATGCAGGGCTGGCGTATGGACAGCGTTGTTTCTTTTGGAATGGCCTGTGCCTTTTTACTGCCAATGTTCATTCCATTTGCCTGGTTTAAAACTGTTGTTCCTTATCTGGATCAGATTATCACTGTTGTCCTCTCTCTCTTTATGGTTCCTACACCAATTCGTACGGTCATTACCGGAATCCGTGATCTCATGCTTATCCCACCGGAAGAAGAGACGATCGAGGACATTAAATCGACCGTAGAACCAATTATAGGCATCTACGGTCACAAAAATCTTTATTATGACATTGTAAGAACCGGAAGAAAGCTGTGGATCAGTGTCTATATCACTTTTGATAAAGATATCGTTTCCCTGTCCAAGTTCAAACTCCTGCAAGATGAATGTATTGTCGCTCTTGCAAAAAAATATCCCGACTTTTACTTTGAATTACTTCCTGATATTGAGTTCACTGGTCTTAATGAGGATTTGAACTCTTTTTAATATGTATTTCCGGAATTGCTACGTTATCATAAGTAATAAACTCTTCTCTTCCCTTCTCCGGCTCCTCCTCGCTCTTGCCCTCTCCGATATGGAGTTCCGGCATTGCGAGATTTTCGCTGGATACTTTATAGTCTGTATGATGTTCTTCGTGTTTTACTTTTTTCTTTTTACCAAACATAAAAATCCCTCTTTCATATTAATCTACCCTTAAGATATGGATTACAAAATATTTATAAAAAATGTAATTGCCAGACTGTTAAGAAAGTCTGCAAATAAACTTCCGATCAACGGTACTAATAAAAACGCTTTAACAGATGGTGCATACTTTTCACATACTGCCTGCATATTTGCCATTGCATTCGGAGTCGCTCCCATACCAAATCCGCAAACTCCGGAGGACAGGACTGCCGCATCATAATCTCTTCCCATAACGTTAAATACAACGATATACGTGTACAGAAACATAAGAATCGTCTGGCCTGCAAGCAATGTGATCAACGGTAATGCCAGATCTGCAAGCTGCCATAGCTTCAGTGTTATCATCGCAATACCGAGGAAAAGAGACAAACTGATTCCACCGATATCATTAATCTCACCCATGTAAATCGTAAACTTACCGGAATACTCTCCGACATTTCTCATGCATGCTGCCGCAATCATCGCCCCGATATAGATTGGAAATGTCATCCCTGTAAGTGATAACAGCTTAGAAATAATCGTTCCGATTCCAATAGCGATAATAAGCTGAAATACTGCGGAAGGATACATACTGACATGACGCTCATGCTTCTTCTCATCTTCGATTAACAGGCTGTCATCTTCCGCAACTACAGTATCTAAAAGGTTCTTCTTTTCAATAAGACGCTTGCCAACCGGACCGCCCATAACACTTCCTGCGATCAAACCAAACGTTGCCGCCGCTGTACATAACGTACTGGCTCCCTTTACACCAAAATCTTCAAGAACCGGACCAAACGCACCTGCTGTTCCATGACCTCCAATCATAGGAATCGAACCTGTACAAAGTCCTACAAGTGGACTTATATGCAAAAACTTAGCCAACCCGATCGCAACGAAATTCTGGCACAAAATTAATGTAATAACTAATCCCAGAAAAACGATCAATGACTTTCCACCACTTTTTAATATTTTTAAATTAGCCTGAAAGCCTACAGATGTAAAGAAAAATACCATACATACTTCTTTTAAAATATCGTCAAAAGAAAACTCTGCAATCCCCGTTACATAACAAAGGCAGGTAAAAATGGCAAATATAACACCGCCAATTACCGGTGCTGGTATACAAAATCTCTCTAAAAGGCTTACTCTTTCTTTTAAAAACTTTCCTAACATCAGAACAACTACCGCTACGGCAATTGTCTGATACATATCTAATTGAATCTTCATAAATTATTCCCCTGATTTACTGTATCATCAAATAACATAATCATCTTACAGCCCTCATCATCAATCGCTTTCTTTCTCTTTTATTAACTCAGATGCATCCATACCATGTTCCTCATAATATGCTGCCGCACCTTCATGAAACGGAATGGTAACTCCTTCTACTGCGGACTTCTCATCAATAGAAATATCTACCGGCAAAGAATACTGTAATTCCTGTTTGTTTTTAAATAAAATCTCAGTGATATCCTTTACTGTATCTACAGAAAGATTATCGCTTGCAAGAAGCACCGCCTTTACACCAACTGTCTGTATATCCTCCGTCTGCCCGTTATATGTTTCCTTTGGAATCGTACAGTCTGTATAAAACTTATAGGTTCTCTTTAACTTCTCTGCACTTTTTTCATCAATGCTCAAAAGACGAATATCGCACTTTTTCGCAAGCTCTCCGATTGCTGTTGTCTGTGCTCCGGCAGTACAAAAAAAAGCATCGATCGTACCGTCTTTTAATTCCTGTGCTGCATTCGTATAATCCAGATTCACCTCATCAACAAGGCTGTCATTCAAACCATATGCTGCAAGAATCTGCTTTGCATTCTGTTCCGTACCGGACTCTTCTTCTCCCACACTCACTCTCTTATCCTGCAGATCTTCTATCGTATTCATCCCCGAATCTGCTCTCACAACAATCTGACATGCCTCTGTATATAATGCTGCCACTGCACTGTATCCACCATGCTTCTTTTCGTTTTCAAAAATACCTGTTCTCTCATAAGCATCATTTGTCAGATCCATCTGTGCGATAGCCATTTGAATATAGCCATCGGAAAGCAGGCGAAGATTTGCGGCAGAACCTGCTGTCGTCTTTACTTCCATGCTATACTTCTTATTCTTTGATGTCACCAGATTCGCAAATGTATCACCAAACACACGGTATGTCCCACCAAGACCGGCCGAGCCAAACTTGATCCTTCGTGTATTCATACCACATCCTGCCAGAATACTCACAATCATCATGATACACACGCAAAGAGAAATCCATCTTTTTTTCACAAAATCACCTCTTTATTCTTCATATTTTCTTTCACCTTTTATTATAGAAGATATGTTCCTTTTCGCAATACATATCTCTAAATATG
>CAKREJ010000042.1 GCA_934317185.1 uncultured Anaerobutyricum sp.
AACTAAATAGTTAATTTCTTTTCTGTAGATTCTTCCTGAGTATGCTTCGTGTGGCATTGCCACAAAGTTCACTTTTTCGGAGCAGATTGTTTTGTAGATTGGGTCTGCGATTACGATGTCTGCATCGGCTATGGCTTCTTTGATTTCTTCCTCTGAAGAAAGGAGTAAGACAGCTTTATCTGTGTATTCCGGTTCTGTCTCCAGTGGACATATGACGGTGGATTTCATTCCATATCGTAATGCTATCGCTGCTTTTAGTGACTGGGATATAACCGATTCACCTATAATATAAATGTTACCGCTGACTTTATTTTCTCCTGTTTTTTCTATTGTTGCTGTTAGACTTCTTATTTTTTCTGTGATCGAGACAGCTTCTATATTTTTCTTTGTTGAAAATGTAGCGGTATCCTTTGTTTGTGATTTTTGTGAGATACCAAAATAGGCTGTCTGTGATTTTTTAGTCCAGGCTGATTCTATTAGTTTCTCGGACAGTATATTTTCAAATCCGGTTATCGGTGTACCAATGACATACGGTGTATGAAAGCGTTCTTCTAATACTTTTGCTGCCAAAACTCCAACGGATGAGATGACGAGGTTTACATCCGCTTTTCCTGCTTTTTGTATATCTTCTATGGAACTTCCCATAGCAAAGGTACTGATAATTTCAAAATGTCTGTTTAGAAATTCTTTTATAAAGTCTAAGTTAGCATTTATGGAAAAATCGAGAGGGGTTGCTCCTAAAATATTAATTTTTATTTTCTTGCCCTGATGATTTTTATTCTCTTTAAAAAGGGGGACACCTGCCGGTACCAGCTCTCTTGCTATTGTTTCCATGGCCATTCCCGCTCCCTTTACATAGGTGTGCATTCCGCTTGTCGGGAAGTAAAATACAGGAATTCCTGTTTGTTTTTCTATGACACGGGATATTCCTTCAAAATCTGTTCCTGTCATTAACGGAATCGGTGTGCGTACTAATGCAATAAAGCGAGGCTGGAGTTCCCTTGCTGCCCGGACGATGTCGTTAATAAATTTGTCATCATTCCCCATAATGGCATCCATCTGAGAAAGTCCGGAGATAAACACAAGGCTGTCCATATCGTACCAACGTGGCTCATCATGAGTATTATAAGTAGAATTACAGCCGGATGGATCATGGATCACTACCATGCCCCCAAGCTCATAGAGGGCAGAACATACTCCGGATACGTCTGCCGTATAAGTCGATAATGTTACCGATACTTGTTTCATAAATACATCCTTTCCGGCAAAAATGATATGTCTTTTGTTATATAGGTCTAGTTAATCAAAAATTCCCCGACAGTTTAGACACAGCTTTCGCATCCCAATCCTTTGCGGACAATCAGATCTCTGGTATCTTTTTTTGTCTGATAAGCCTCCTGTATTTTTAAACAAAGTTCACAGATTCCATCGTACCCATGTAAGCCTCCACCTTCTACCATGTTTACGAAATACTCGGTATCAGAAAAATAAGCGGCTTTTTGTCCAATCGCAAGCACTTTTTCCTGCGAATTTCTTGGGTACACTCTCATGTTTGGATGTATTGTTGCACATATTTTAAGATCAGGTGCATTTTCCTTTAGCCACAGGTAATCTGCTTTTTCCTCTGCCAAAAATCCATCGGCAAATATTTTTACGACACAAAATCCATGTGTGATCAGCAGCTTCGTTAGCCCTAAAATCCGGGGAACTGCCGTAGCATCTATTGTAATCGGCGTATCACCGACAAGCTGTTTCGTTTCTTTTAACAGGCTCTCACATTTTTTTTGAAGTAAAACGGTGTCTGACAGCTCACATCCCGGCATTTCTTTTACCAGACTTTTTAGCTGGGTATCTATCTCATTATAATCAAACGAAAACGGAAGATAGAGAAACTTCATTCCAAGTCGTTTGGATAACTGCTCTGCCCCGTATTTTGCCGGTGGATAGCAGGCAATATTTAAATAACTTTCTGCCATAGATAAATATTCATCGTAAGTTTTGCATTCGGTAATGTCTTTTACTGTATAACCTGCTTCTTTTGCAATTTGTTTTAATTCTGTTTCCTCTCCTGTTGGAAAATCATTGCCAATAATATTTATCTGTTTTAAATTCTTCTCACGCATTGGAAGGGGCTTATATAAACTGGCTCTTAACTTCTGATCCGGAGTCAGCCCTTCTTTTTGCATGATCGGATCCATGTAACAATCTACAAAACACTGCTCGGGGAATCGTTCTCTTAATGTATCATAAATATAAATGAGATCGCATCCCATAAAATGATGTACACACACAGTAAATAAAAGAACTACGGATGGTTTTTCCGGTAATTTGTGAAGAATATCACTTACCCCTTCGATTACAATCTCTTCCATCTGTCCGTTAAATAAATCTTCTTCTTTTATTTCTACAAAGGAAAATCTGTCTCCTGCATTCATTTCTGCCGCAGTAAGGATCACACCTCTGTTACAGTTTGCACCGCATACATAAATCTGATGAGCACCTGGTAAAAGCATTCCCATATGTACGATATTCCACGGTCCATGTGCCGGACTGTTATATTCTAATCCAGGAACAAAGGGTGATGGCCATGCCGCAGCTTTAAAAGGAACTTCTTCCTGCAATGCCGGAGTTAATTTTTCTTTTACCCGATTATTCCATGCTTCATCCTTTGCTTTTCCATGTAACATTTCAAGCAAAATCCACACCTCCTCTGTAAAATGTTCTACAGCTTTTATAGCTTTTTAAAAATCTCAAAAATTTATCTTAGCCTGCTCTTACTTTATCATCAGATTCCACACAGCTTCCTGATCTGTTTTGCAAGTACCCGATATTCTTCTGCCATCGGCGAATCCGGATATGCTTCTATTACTGTCTTTTGCTGTTCTTCTGCATCTGTAACAAGCTCACTTCTTGATAATGTTCCAATTACATTACTATGGATATCTTCTGCAAGTTCTGCAACTTTTTCATCCTCATTTTTTACATTTCTGCGATTTAAAATAAGGCCTCCCAGTTGTGCATACCCTCTGTCCTTAAAGTTCTCTACCGCCATGGCAATATTCGCTGCTGCATGAATTGCCATATTCTCACCGGAGGTAATGACAAATACTTTATCTGCATAACCACGACGCATCGGCATGGAAAATCCGCCACAGACAACATCACCAAGTACATCGTAAATTACAACATCCGGACAGTATTTTTCGTAGGCTCCTTTTTTTTCTAATGTTTCTAAAGCTGCAATAATTCCTCTTCCGGCACAGCCAAGTCCGGGAGACGGGCCTCCGGCTTCTACACAACAGACACCGGCAAAGCCTTCCTTAACGATATCTTCTAATGTAAAATTATCTTTTTTCGTTCGTACAAGGTCAAGAACCGTCTCTACTTTCTCACCATGACGCAGTAACACCGTTGAATCTGCCTTTGGATCACAGCCAATCTGCATCACTCGAAGTCCCTCACCGGCAAATACTGCTGCTATATTAGAAACTGTTGTAGACTTTCCGATTCCGCCCTTTCCATATACCGCTATCTTAATCATATCTTCTTTTCCTTTTATCCGCACACTTATCACACTTTTGCGTAAGCAGCCTTTGCTGTCACCCCGGAAAGCCGTCCTATTTTTCCGGACAGTTCACTGATCTTTGTTTGTGGAGCATCGATTACCAAACTGATAATACTGATATTTTTCTCCCGATAAGGAATCCCCATTCTTCCTACAACATACTCTGCATAATCATGAATCATCTCATTTAACTTTGCCGTACTTTCACTGTCCTCCACGATAATAGAAAGAACTGCAATCCTTGTATTCTCCATGTTTTTCCTTTCTCTAACTTAACAGATTCTTGGTAAAAGTTCTCCACCTGGAGGCGGCAATAACGTTTCTGCTCCGATTTCTGTTGTGACTACAACTCTTCCCGGCATTTCTTCGGTAACTTCACCGATGATCGCTGCCTCTGTTGAATATTTTCCTTCACGCAATTTTGCGACAATTGCTTCTGCATTTTCCTTTGGAGCAAAAATGACAAGACGACCTTCGCAGGCAAGATACAGTGGCTCTAATCCAAGCATTCCGCACACACCTTTTACACTTTCCTGTACCGGAATCGCCTCTGCATTCAGCCGTATTCCTGTATGACTCTGCTCTGCGATCTCGTATAAAACCGTTCCTACACCACCTCGTGTTGCATCACGGATTACGTGTACATCCTTCGTCACTGATAAAATATCCTGCACGGTTCCCCAAAGTGGTGCACAGTCACTTGTCACATCGGCATCAATTCCAAAATCCTCCCTTGCAAGAAGAATGGTGCAGCCATGTCTTCCGATATCTCCACTGACAATAACCGCATCTCCTGGTTTTGCCATAAATCCAGAAGTTTCTACGCCTTCCTGAATCTCACCGATACCTGTTGTTGTAATAAATACACCATCAACCTGTCCTTTTCCGGCAACCTTTGTATCACCGGCAACAATTTTTACTCCGGCTTCCTTTGCTGTTTTTTCCATTGCGGCTGCGATTGCTTCAAGCTTCTCCATTGAAAAGCCCTCTTCAATAACAAAGGCACAGGAAAGATACAGTGGTTTTGCTCCCATACAGGACAAATCATTCACCGTACCGCAAATGCTTAATTTTCCGATATTTCCTCCCGGAAATTCTGACGGAGATACGATGAATCCATCCGTTGTAAATGCAATCTTTCCTTCTTTCATTTTTAATACTGCCGCATCATCACTTGTCAGTTCTGGATTGGCAAAATGTGCTTTAAATACCTGGTCAATTAATTCGCTTGTCTGCTTTCCTCCCGCACCATGTGCAAGAGAAACTGTTTTTCCTTTTAAGTTATCCATTGTTTTTCCTCTTTTTTATATAATTATTCTCCTCGGCTGTTGTACTGGTAATATGCGGAACAGGCTCCTTCGTTCGATACCATACATGCCCCGATCGGATGAAGCGGCGTACAGCCTTTTCCAAATACTTTACAATCTGTAGGAAGACATTTACCCTGTAAAACATCCCCGCAACGACAGGCAGGACTTGTTCTTCCTTCCATCTTCGGAATCGAAAACTTCACTCTTGCATCAAAGTCCTGTGCTTCTTTTCTTAAACGAAGTCCGGAATTTTTAATCATACCAAGCCCTCTCCACTGAGAATCGCATGGCTCCATCCATTCTTTAATTAGTTTCTGTGCCGGAATGCTTCCTTCTTCCGTAACAACTCTTGGATAGGCATTGACAAAGAACGGCTTGCCTTCCGGGAACTTCTTTAATAATACAGCAAATGCCGTTAAAATCTCACTGGCAGTAAAACCGGTTACTATACCGCTGATTCCCTCTTCCTCACAAAGCTTTTTATTTAATGCATTTCCGGTAATCGCATTGACATGACCCGGATACAGGAAAACATCGGCACTGTTTTTTAACATTTCATAAGCACCCGGCATTGTTTTGTTTGCAGTAAGAAGGGCATAATTCGTAAGTCCTGCTTCTTTTGCCATCTTTACAGAAAGACAGCTTGCCGGAGTCGTTGTCTCAAATCCAACAGAAAGAAACACAACCTGCTCTTCTTTATGCTCTCTGGCATATTCAAACGCATCCATCGGTGAATAAACCATCTGAATCTTTCCGCCAAGACTTCTGGCATCTGCAAGACTCTTTGTACTTCCCGGTACACGAACCAGATCCCCAAATGTACAGATTGTCACATTTTTTTCTAAGGCAAGCCATACCGCCTCATCAACGAAGTCTGCCGGTGTAACGCAAACCGGGCAGCCCGGACCGGAAATAAGCTCTACTTGCTGTGGCAGAATCTTTCGCACCCCAAGATGAAATATCTCATGCGTATGAGTTCCGCACACTTCCATAACACGGACCGGAGGTCCATCGTAGCTCTCAATGATAGCTTTCGCTTTTTTTAACTGTTCTTTCATAGTAATTCCTCCAGAAGATCTTCCGCTTCATCCTCATCTTCTTCTGTAATCTTTGCAATCGCAATACCTGCATGAACCATTACATAATCGCCCGGCTCAAGGTTCTCGATAAGCTCCGCTGAAACTTCTCTCTTCGCTCCGGATGCATCTACAACTGCCATTCCGTCTTTCATTGTCATAACTTTTGCTGGTAATCCTACGCACATAATTTATTCCCCTTTTTGTACACACATACTTCTCATTGCTGCCACCGCCTGTCCAAGACTGATTCCTCCGTCATTTGGCGGAAGTAAATGGTGACGCAGCACATGAAATCCTCTTTTTTCTAACATCGTTACGCTATAATCAAGCAGTAATCGATTCTGGTAAACACCGCCACTTAAGGCAACGGTATCAATCCCTGTTTCTTTTCTTGCTTTTTCACAGGCAGAAACAATCATAGCCGCTAAACCTTTGTGAAAATGTAAGGCAAGCTGATTGCTGTTTTCTCCTACTAATTTTCTCTCTACTAATTCTTTGACAAGAGTGAGGGTTGGTAAATAATATAAATCCTCTTTTACAAGTTTTTCTTTTTGTTCTTCTCGATATTCTGTAATTACTCCAGATTCTACAAAGTCCTTATCTTCTGCTGTTTTTTCTTCCTGACTATCCAGCCATTTTTCTGCGGCAAACTGTAAGGAAGTCGATGCCTCTCCTTCAAATGTCGATGCCTTCCTAATCCCCAGAATCGCACTTACCGCATCAAACAGCCTTCCGGCACTTGTGGACTTTATGGTATTGATTCCACGCTCTTCCATAGTAAACTGAAGCTTCGCCAGCTTCGACTCACAAAGTCCTAACGTTTCAATAATCGAAAGAGCGACTTCCTTTCCGTAAATCTTTCCAAGAAGAGAAACTGCAATTCTCCAGCCTTCTTTAGAAGAAGCATCTCCACCAGTCTGAGCAAACGGCTCAATACAGCCCCAACGTTTAAAGGAATCATAATCTGCCAGAAGAATTTCTCCTCCCCAGATTGTTCCATCCGTTCCGTACCCGGTCCCATCAAAAGAAATACCGATAACCTTTTTCTTTGTTGTCCACTCATTCTCCGCCATACAGGAAAGGATATGGGCATAATGATGCTGTACCGGAAATACCGGCAGTCCCATCTCTTCTGCTGCCACCCTTGTATTATAAGATGGATGCATATCGCAGGCGACAATCTGTGGCTTTACCTCTAACAATTCTTCCATTCGCTTCACGGATTCTCTTAATGCCTTTACGGTTCGCACATCCCCCATATCTCCAATATACGGAGACGGATAAAATAACTGATCCTTTCCGATGCAGAAGGCATTCTTAAGTTCACCGCCAACTGCAAGCACCTGACCTTTAAATTCATTGCCCATCATAAATGGAAGCGGAGCATACCCTCTGGAACGCCGAATCATATATGGCTCTCCCTGATAGAAATCCATGACCGTATCATCTGCCCGAATTCGTATTTTCCGGTCATGGGAAAGTATCACATCACAAAGTCCCGTAAGCTCACGCAATGCATCCTCATCATCCCGACAGATCGGTGCACCTGATGTATTTGCACTTGTCATTACGAGACAATCGGAAACCTCTACATCATCCTGATAATCAAACAGCAAAAGCTGTATCGGTGCATAAGGAAGCATCACTCCAATCTTTGGATTATCCGGTGCAACACTCTCACAAAGCCTTCCTCCTGCCTTTTTCGGAAGCAAAATAATCGGCTTTTGATGTCCATCAAGAATCTCTTCTACATACGGTGCCACTTCACATTCTCTCTTTGCTACTGACAAATCTTTCATCATCACCGCAAAGGGCTTCATCGGTCTGTTTTTTCTGGCACGAAGTGTTGCAACCGCTTCTTCTTTTAAAGCATCGCAGCAAAGATGAAATCCTCCGATGCCTTTTACTGCTACAATGCCACCTTCACTAATCACCTTTCTTGTGTAGCGAATCGCATCTGCTCCCCGTTCCTTTCTTCCAAGCAAGTATACCTCCGGTCCACATTCATTACAACATACCGGCTGAGCATCAAATCTCCGTGTCTTGGCATGTGTGTATTCCCATTCACACTTTTCACACATTGGAAATTCTCCCATACTCGTCCGAACTCTGTCATATGGCATGGAATCTAAAATAGTAAGACGAGGTCCGCAGCAAGTACAGTTAATAAATGGATGGAGATACCTTCTATCTTTTTTATCATAAAGTTCCTTCTTACATTCCGGACAAATCGCAATATCCGGAGAAACAAAAATTTCTCCCTCTTCTTTTTCACTCTCTATAATGCGGAATCTTTCTTTCATATCTGATTCAGAATTCGTTTTCGATTTCCCTTCAAATTCTGTGTCAGACTCTATTGCAGATTCCAGCCTTTCTACATCAAGCTTTAAGATAACTGCTCGTTTCGGCGGCTGTTCCTGAATCCTCTTTATAAAGTTATATACACATTCCTCACTGCTCTGTGCAAAGATTTCCACATACGGGCCCTTGTTGCTCACACTTCCTTCGATTCCACACGCATCTGCGTGACGCTTTACAGTCGGTCGAAATCCCACTCCCTGAACAATCCCGAATACTCTGATACAGACTCTCATACAGTCTGCCTCTTCTTTCCTGAGATTGCAAAGTGCGGCAGGTCATACCATTCTCCCTTATAAAATGGCACTGCTTTTTTCAGTAGTGGATCAGCAATAATGATGTCATATTCATTTTCTTTGATATAAGAAATCCAGTCATCTTCTTCCTTAAAAAGAATATCCCCTTCCTTCTTTAGTGCATCGTCTAACATAAACCAGGAAGCAACCGTAATCTTTGCACACTCTGTCTGTATGTTCTGTTCCATAGCAAAAGCAAGCAATTCTTCTCTTAACGTATTCGCCAATACCTGCTGATGTATGATCAAAACCTTCTTATCGGAGCGTTCTTTCCTGTTTGGTATCGCTGTATTTGCTTCTATTTGCTCACTATGTTCAAGTTGCTCTTTTCGTTCTTTCCATTCCGGAATAATCTCTGGTGGACAAAATACTTCATACGGCGTTCCAAACTTCTGCTTTAAATACTTCGCTGCCGCAATCCCAGACGGTGATATAACGATATTCTTCTCTGCGGCGGCTGCCTCTTTCACTGCTTCTAAGCCATCGCCCATACCATAACATAGTACTTTGGAAAAACCTTTTTCGCTAAAATACTTTTTTAAAAAATTCTCTTCATAAATACCACCAAACGCAAGCGGTGTCGCTCCGATAATGCCTACACGCCCCGGCTCCACTTCCTGTTTTACAGCAAACTTTTTAAACAGCTCTTTCCATGTCTTTTTCTCCCCAATATCATAAAGCTTCGTTCCATCTGTATCAATCGTCAATGCCGGAATTCCTGTTTTCTTCTCAATCATTCGGGAAAGTGCTTTATAATCGGTTCCAATAACAGCCGGAACCGGAGTCCCGATCACTGCAATAAAATCTGCGGAGAGCTTATCACAAG
Source organism: uncultured Anaerobutyricum sp. (assembly GCA_934317185.1). Classification (GTDB taxonomy): domain Bacteria; phylum Bacillota; class Clostridia; order Lachnospirales; family Lachnospiraceae; genus Anaerobutyricum. The sequence continues at coordinate 9,435 of CAKREJ010000042.1, forward strand.
CCTTGCCAATCTTCTCTACCAGGCGGTCATCTCTTCCAAGAATCGCATCCATATCACGAAGCCCTGCACTAAAAATCGCACTACGGCTGTCAAACCATCTCGGCTCATCAAATCCACAGATATTTCCGGCACAGCCACCGGCATCTAAAATAATAATCAATCCATGAAATTCACAAAGTACCGCTGCCGCACCAGACTGATCCGGAGCAAACGGTGAGAGATACTTTCTAAGTCCCTTCATTTAAATCTGCCCCCTTTCCAATTCCAGTACACGTTCACATTCTTCGAAGAAATGCTTTACTCCCCGGTAACCAAATGGCTGTATATCATCACTCCACTCAAGCTTCGCAGCTTCCGGATGATAATAGGAGGCATCCTTTCCAATTACGATATCTACCGGATTCTCACCCGGTTCATAATAAATCATCGTTGGCTCTAAATTTGAATAAATCTTTGTCGTCGGACTTACCTTTGCCATTTTCTCAATATAAACAAAATCCTCTTTTGAAAGATTACCAAATACTTCTGCCACCTCAAATTCATAGCGGATAAGAGCAAACGCAAGCTCAAATGCGTTGGCATTACAACCTTCTCCAATCGCAAACACTACATGCGGATACTTTTTCTTAAAGGCTTCCTTCGCCTCAAATGCCTCTTTAAAATAGATATCATCATCAAACTTACTTCCAAGTGCCGCCGCAAACAATGCATATTGGTTCTTGATTTTATCAAGCTGATATAACCTTGTCAGTTCAATATACGGAATCCCTAAACGCTTCTGCATATCTGCTGCCGCAAAACGTGCTTCTGCATCTAATACAAGATTAAAATTCGCTTCTGCCATATCAAGATATTCTTCATAATTCTCACAGCGTGAAATCTCTCGAATCGTCTTGACTCCAAGCTGCTTTAGCAGATCATAAAGCTCGCAGTCATCTTCTAACGGAGCGAAATGCCCTAATAGATTCACAGAAGTACTCTTCTTCTTTTTCGGTTCTAACAAAGAATAGATCGACTGTCTGACATGTACCATCGGAGGCTTTCTTCCCTCCCTTGTAAGTGCATACATATAGCATGGTAAAACCGGAATGCCTACACTTTTCTGTGCCTTTTTACAAATACGTTCCATATCCGTTCCAAGCAGAGCATCCACACAGGTAAGACAGATCATAACAACCGATGGCTTCGTCTCCAGACAATCATAAATCTCTTCTACTGCCTGCGGCACCTTCTTTAAATGTCGCCCGGTTACGATATCTGTTTCATCCATCATTAAATAAAAAAATCGTTCACTATACCCGCCAAGTTCACTTAAAATAGTCGTATTTCTTCCACAACATCCCGGAGCTAAAAGAAGCATCACCGAACCGGGAATCGCCAGTCCCGCTCTCTTTACACCAAACCCCTGTGCTCCCGGTGAATTATATGCAAGTGTCGCCGGGGAACTGTATATAAGGTGCTTTGAAGAAATCAGCTCATCAGGAATATTGTCTCTTCCTGCTTGTGCAAGTTCTGTTGTTGTAATGAAATAGGCTTTTTCCGCTCTTTCTGTCTTTTTTATTGTGCTCTTTACATTCTCTGTTATGCGTTTTGCATTTTTCATGATATTCCTTGTATTTTCTATTGTAGTTTTTTCCATTGTAGTATTTTCATTCTCTACCATACTTCTTCCTCCGCAGTATCCTGTGCATTTTCAAGAAGTTCCTGTGCAAGCTTTAAAAATGCCTGTGCTGCCGGAGAATCCGGCTCTCCCTCAATAACAGTCATCCCCTTATCTTCACATCGGGTAATCTCATCACTTCTTGGAATCTTTCCCACGATTGGTAGACCGACTAAATCCGCAAACTCCGTAACCTTCTCTGTTTCCTTCTCGACATTCCTGTGATTTAGCACAATACCATACACCTTCGCATAACTTCTGTCCTCAAAATTCTTCACTGCATTATTAATATTATTTGCTGCATAAAGAGCCATCTTCTCCCCGGAAGTCACAATCAGTACCTTGCTCGCATACCCCTCACGAATCGGTGCTGCAAATCCTCCACATACTACATCACCAAGCACATCATACAACACCACATCCGGCTCATATGTTTCAAATAACTCCAAATCCTCCAGTAAACTAAATGTTGCTATAATTCCTCTTCCTGCACAGCCAAGCCCCGGTGTTGGTCCCCCTGTCTCAATACATAAAACCCCACCATAACCAATCTTTGAAATATCCTCGATCCGTTCTGGGTCCTCATCATACTCACGCATATAATTCATCACCGGAATCGGCGTTGTTCCCCCAAGAAGATTAATCGTAGAATCTGCCTTAGGATCACATCCAATCTGGATAACCTTCTTGCCCATACTGGCAAACGCCGCCGCTAAATTACTGGTCACTGTGGACTTTCCGATACCACCCTTCCCATAAACCGCTAT
>CAKREJ010000043.1 GCA_934317185.1 uncultured Anaerobutyricum sp.
ATTGCATTAAAAAAGGCAACACCAGGAACAAAGCAGATGCTTTCTGATGCATCTGATGCCGTATCTCAGGCAGTACGATGGATTATAAATCTTGCACCATTTGGTATTTTAGGACTTGTATTTAATGCGGTATCGACAAGTGGTATGAAGATTTTCACACAGTATGGAAAGCTCATCCTTTTACTCGTAGGATGTATGTTATTCCAGGAGTTTATCACAAACGGTATTATTGTAGGATTTTGCCTTAAGAAAAATCCATATCCATTAATTTCCCGCTGTGCAAGAGAAAGTGGATTAACAGCATTCTTTACAAGAAGTTCTGCAGCAAACATTCCTGTAAATATGGAACTTTGTGAAAAAATGGGCTTAGATAAAGATAACTATTCCGTATCTATTCCACTTGGTTCTACAATCAACATGGACGGGGCGGCAATCACAATTACAGTAATGACATTAGCAGCCGCACATACACTTGGAATCAGCGTAAGCATTCCAACAGCAATCGTATTAAGTATCTTAGCAACACTTTCCGCATGTGGGGCATCAGGAATCGCCGGAGGTTCTCTCCTCTTAATTCCTGTAGCATGCTCCCTTTTCGGAATTTCCAATGACATCGCTATGCAGGTAGTAGGTGTAGGATTTATCATCGGTGTAATTCAGGACTCCTGTGAGACAGCACTGAACTCATCTTCTGATGTATTACTTACTGCAACAGCAGAATTTATGCAGTGGAGAAAAGCAGGAAAAGAATTACCATTTTAAAGCTTGAATTGCCGCAGGCAAGATAGACGAAACAGACGAACCCAGAAAGAAAAATAAAGCATATTTGTAGCTTTAGTCGCTACAGGTTGAATGTTCGCTTAACCGCTCGCATCCATCCTTTGCTCCGAGGCCACAAATATGCTTTATTTTTCTTTCTGGGTTCTGTTTGTTGGCCGCCTGTGCAAACGCAGAATTTATCAGAGTTCCTATCCCCAACCCATTCCGCAAGTGTCTAGTCAGTATATGGTATCGAAGAAAAACTTAAATTTTGATTTCACTCCAACAGCCAAAGACAGCCTCCGAAACGAGCCGATAGCCTATATTTGTGGCCTTAGAGCAAGGATTGAATTTGAGCATGGAAGCGAACATTCAACCCGCAGTGATAGAGTCACAAATATAGGCTATCGGCTCGCTTCGGAGGCGTCTCTTTGCCTGCGGCAAATTCGAAATTAATTCCCTCTTGACTAGCACACTTCTTTCTGCCATAATAGCTCTTGGAAGTTTAACTATACTAAACTTTAAGTTTATCTCAGTCGAGAAGACTTCACCTTTTTCAGGTGGTGAGTGACAGCGAATTTGTCTCAGTGGGAGTCCAATCTCCGACTGAGATAAACGCTCCGCAAGGATGCACAGTGATTCTGTAAAGAATATGTCAGCTTACGCTGACCAGAATCACGTGCCAAGTCTTGTGGCTGCTCGACTTGAATATTACATAAATAGAAAGGTGTGAAGTCATGAATCATGTTACTAGGAGAGAAAATTAAGGAATTAAGAAATAAGCAAGGCCTTACGCAGGAAGAACTTGCTGACCGGGCAGAGCTTAGTAAGGGATTTATTTCTCAGTTGGAAAGAGATATGACCTCTCCATCCATCGCAACGTTAGAAGATCTTCTTCAATGTCTTGGAACAACTCTTGGAGAGTTTTTCATGGAGGAACAGGAAGAGGAACAGATTGTGTTTACGGAGGAGGATTTCTTTGTAAAAAAGGATGAAGAATATAAGAATCAGATTAAGTGGATTATTCCAAATGCACAGAAGAATTGCATGGAGCCAATACATTTGATTTTAGAAAAAGGTGGGGAGACCTGTCCGGATAATCCACATGAAGGAGAAGAATTTGGCTATGTATTAAAGGGCAAAGTGGAAATCCATCTTGGGAAGCGAAGCTATATTGCGAAAAAGGGAGCGGCCTTTTATTATAAAGCAGATAAGACGCATTATTTAAAGGGCATTGAGCAGACAGAATTAATATGGGTGACTTCTCCGCCGAGCTTTTAAGGTTTCTGTAATGATGTCATTTATTAATTATTCAAAAATAATGCAGAGATGAGCAGTAGAAGTATGTTATGCGTTGCGTGATGTTCTCGCAGTAAGAATGCTGAAACATTCTTGAAAAATTTAATAAAATTTATTGAGGAACAGGGAATGAAAAATAAATTAGTTGAATTGGTGAATATTTCAAAATCTTTTGGTTCGACAAAAGTATTAGATGAGTTATGTTTAGAGGTAAAGGAGAATGAGTTTCTTACTTTACTTGGACCGTCAGGTTGTGGAAAGACAACGACATTACGGATTATAGGTGGTTTTGAAAAACCAGACAGTGGAAAGGTATTTTTTGATGGGGCAGACATTACGAATGTTCCGGCGAATAAGAGGAACTTAAATACGGTTTTTCAGAAGTATGCGTTGTTTGGTCATATGACAATTGAAGAAAATATTGCCTTTGGATTAAAAATTAAAAACAAGTCAGATGCGTATATTAAAGATAAGATTCGATATGCGTTAAATCTCGTAAATCTGGAAGGATTTGAGAAGAGAAAACCGACTTCGTTAAGTGGAGGTCAGCAGCAGCGAATTGCAATTGCAAGAGCGATCGTGAATGAACCGAAGGTTCTTTTATTAGATGAGCCTTTAGGAGCACTTGACTTAAAACTTCGTCAGGATATGCAGTATGAATTGATGCGGTTAAAAGAAGAGCTGGGAATTACATTTATTTATATTACACATGATCAGGAAGAAGCACTTACAATGTCAGATAAGATTATTGTTATGAATAAAGGGTATATTCAGCAGATGGGAACACCGGAAGATATATATAATGAGCCGGAGAATGCGTTTGTTGCAGACTTTATCGGTGACAGCAATATTATTGATGGAACTATGTTGGAAGATCGTCTTGTGGAGATTCTTGGAATAAAGTTTCCATGTGTAGATGAAGGATTTGGAAGAAACAGACCAGTTGATGTAGTCATTCGTCCGGAGGATGTTGTTCTTAAAGAAGAAGGTGAGGGAATTCTTGACGGTGTAGTTACGTCACTTATTTTCAAGGGTGTACACTATGAGATGGAAGTGGAAGCGAATGGATATGAGTGGCTTGTTCATAGTACAAATTGTTATCCGGTAGGCTCAAAGGTAAGTATTTCCGTTATTCCATTTAACATTCAGATCATGCATAAGCCAGAGTCAGATGATGAAAAGGCGGTGGTAGTGGATGAGTAGAAAGGTTCTTACAACACCGTATATCGTATGGGGTGCAGCGTTTATTATTTTACCATTATTTATGGTGTTATATTATGGATGTACAGGGAGTGACGGAAGTTTCACGTTATCAAATATCACGGCGATGGCAGATTCCGTTCATTATAAGGCATTTTGGAATTCTGTCTGGATCGCACTGGCAAGTACGATGATCTGTCTGGTGATATCCTATCCGTTAGCTTATATCTTAAGTAAAGGAAAACATAAAGGTTCCGGTGTGGTTATTATGCTTTTTGTTTTGCCTATGTGGATTAACTTTCTTCTTCGCATTCTGGCATTACAGGTTATTTTATCAAAGACAGGAATTTTAAATGCTATTCTTGGTTTTTTCGGACTGCCGTTGCAGCAGTTAATGTATACAAAAGGAGCGGTACTTATCGGAATGGTTTATGACTATATTCCATTTATGATTTTGCCAATTTATAATGCACTTTGTAAAATTGATAAAGATGTCATTGAAGCCGCACATGATTTAGGAGCCAGTGCCAGAGTAACATTCCAGAAAATTATAATTCCACTGTCTCTGCCGGGAGTTATTAGTGGAATTATAATGGTATTTATTCCAAGTATTTCTGAATTTGTTGTAGCAGACATTTTAGGTGGTTCAAAAGTGCTTCTTTTCGGTAATGTGATCGATCAGGAATTTAACGTGGCCAATAACTGGAATTTAGGTTCAGGACTTTCTATCGTGCTCATGATATTTATTTTCATCAGCATGGCAATCATGAACCGCCACGCATCAGAGGAAGGAGACAACATGCTATGGTAAAAGTAAAAAGTTTTATTGAAAAGTTCTATGTGGCATTAATCGGTTTTCTCCTCTATGCACCACTGCTTGTACTATTTGTATGTTCTTTTAATGATTCAAAAGCAAGAACTATATGGGGAGGATTTACTTTCCACTGGTACACAGATTTATTTCAAAATGAGGAGGTACTTTCTGCAGTAAGAACCTCTTTGCTGCTTACAACCCTTGCAGCACTTATCGCAACATTAATCGGGACGCTTGCCTGTATCGGAATGACAGCAATGAAGTTACGCTTTCAAAAGGTACTGGAAGGACTTTCAAATATTCCTTTATTAAATGCGGACATTGTAACTGGTGTGGCTATCATGCTTTTATTTGTGCATTTCATGTCGTTAGGATTCACTTCAATGTTGATAGCTCATGTAACTTTGGGATTACCCTATATTATTTTGAATGTTATGCCGAGATTTCAGCAGCTTGATAAAAATGTATATGAAGCCGCACAGGATTTAGGGGCATCCGCAGTATATGCCTTTGTCAAAGTTGTCTTACCGGAAATTATTCCGGGAATTATCTCAGGATTTTTCTTTGCATTTACCGTATCAATGGATGACTTTGTTGTAACCTATTTCACAAAAGGAGCAGGAATCAATACGATTTCTACAATGCTTTATCAGCAGCTTCGAAGAGGAATTAATCCGCAGATGTATGCACTGTCTACACTGTTGTTTTTAACGATTCTCATTTTACTTGGACTCATTAATCATATGTCCGCAACAAAACAGAAAAAAGCAGACAGGAGGGAAGAACGATGAATATACTGGAAAGATATTATCTGCAGGGAAAAGGCAAGCTTATGTTTGGAATTTTTGTATTGATCGTTCTCCTGGTTATTTCTGTGGTAGTATTTACCGGCTGTTTCTCTGCCGGACAGAAAAATGACGATGAAAATACGGTTACTGTATTTAATTATGGAGATTATATTGATGTAAATGTCTTAAAAACATTTGAGAAAGAAACCGGAATTCAGGTGAAATATGAAGAATACGTTACGCCGGAAGATATGTATACTAAATATAAATCAGGAGTGATCAATTACGACGTTATCTGTACTTCTGACTACATGGTAGAAAAAATGATGCAGGAGGGTGAGGCACAGAAAATTAATACATCCTCTATGGAATATTATAAAAATATTGATAAAAAGTATCTTGAATTTTGTAAAGTATTTGATCCGACGAATGAATATTCTGTTCCGTATTTGTGGGGAACGGTAGGAATTCTTTATAATACAAAGATAGTAAAAGAAAAGGTAGATAGCTGGAGCATTTTATGGAATAAAAAGTATGATAATCAGATTATTATGCAAAACAGTATGAGAGATGCGTTCATGGTTCCGCTCAAATGGAAAGGGCTCTCATTAAATACAACCAATCCCAAAGAATTACTGCAGTCACAGAACCTTTTATTAAAACAAAAAACAATTGTGGAAGCATATCTTGTTGATGAGGCAAGGGATGCGATGGTTTCAGAAGATGCCTCTCTTGCAGTTATTTACTCCGGAGATGCCACTGTAGCGATGGAAGAAAACGAAGATCTTGATTATGTTGTACCAAAAGAAGGTTCCAACGTATGGTTCGACTGCTTCCTGATTCCTAAAACAGCAGAACATAAAGAAGCAGCAGAAAAATTTATTGATTATATGAACCGACAGGATATTGCACAGAAAAACTTCGATTATATTTATTACGGAACACCAAATAAAGCAGTATATGATGCATTAGACGAAGAGACAAAAGAAGATTATACAATTTTCCCGGAAGAAGCTGTTTTAAATAAATGTGAGGTATATAAATATCTCGGTGAAAAAACAGATAGGTATTATAATCGTCTCTGGAAAGAATTAAAATCTTACTAGGAAGGAGAATTCTTATGAAGCATAAACTGACGAAACAAGATGTAGATAAAATGAAAGCAGAAATCGAACATCGTAAAGTTGAGGTAAGACCGGAATTACTTGAACATGTAAAAGAAGCAAGGGCACACGGTGACTTAAGTGAAAACTTTGAATATCATGCAGCTAAAAAAGAAAAAAACAGAAACGAAAGTAGAATTCGTTACCTTGAAAGAATGATCCGTACTTGTGAAATAGTAGAAGATCATTCCGATGCCGACCAGGTAGGTTTAAACAAAACAGTAACACTCTACTTTGAAGAAGACGACGAAACAGATAAATTCTCCTTCGTTACTACTGTTCTCGTAGACACAATGCAAAACCGTGTCAGCATCGAATCTCCGTTAGGAAAAGCACTTCTTGGACATAAAAAAGGTGAGAAAGTGTACATTCCTGTAAATCCGCAGTATGGATACTATGTTGAGATTAAAGAAATCGAACCATTCGATGAAGATGTACCGCTGAATGAATACTGATTTGAAGAGTTGACGGACGAAAAATAAAAAAAGAGAATAGGGTAAATGTGCCAGTAGTCGCTGCGTATGGAATACTCACTTATAGGCTTGTATTCCATATTTGCTCCGAGGTCACATTTAACCCTATTCTCTTTTTTTATTTTTCTGTTTGCCTGCTCCAGAAGTAAATCAGCATTTCCTTCCTGTAGATTTTCGAACGATCAATTGTGGTTCATATTCCAGTCTCATAATATAAGAGTGGGAGGCATCTTCTTTCTTCTGTGTATTTTTACGGTGAATCATATCTACAGCCTCTTCTCCTTTTCTTACAGAGGCATGGTCAATCGTAGTCAGTGAAATCTGTGGCATGGCAGATAAGGTAATGTTATCAAAGCCACAAACAGAAAAGTCAGCAGGAATACGGTATCCGTGGTCCAAAACCGCTGCCATGATTCCAAAGGCAGCCATGTCGTTATTCCCAATAAAAGCAGTAGAGGAAGTATGTTCTTCCAAAGCTCGGGTAGCAAGATCATAGCCGTTTTGATATTCTGCATTTTCAAGAGGATAGCGATCAAAAGCGGGTTGGTTTTGATAGAGGACAGTAAGGTGCTCTAAAGGGATACCATGTTCACGAAAGCTTAATTTGATTCCGTCAAGGCGGTGTATTCTTCCAATTTCCTTTCCACGGATCGGGGTAGAAATATAGGTGATGTCTGTGTGGCCTAAAGACAGAAGATAATTAGCCATAATATGGCCCTGTTTACGACTGTCAAGTTCAACAGAATCAAAATGGCAGGAGAGAGGTTTATCTCCTACAGAAATAACTGGGAAATGCTTTGCAAGGGCATTGATTTTTTGAATCTTTGATAGAGGGTAAAGACAGATAATGCCGGCGAGCTGCACACGGGCAAATAGATCAAGGTAAATTTCTTCTGTTGCGGCATCTCTTCCAGTAGAAATTGTCATAACAGTATAATTGTATTTTTTTGCGTGGTCGGTAATGGACTGCATCATCATAGAATAATAGCCGTTTGTAACCATAGGACATAACACAACAATGGTATTGGAGAGGGATTTCTCCTGTGTCTGCTCCTTAGGAAGCGGTTTTTTATATCCAAGCTCTTTCGCTTTGGCTCTTACTTTTTCAATTGTCTCATTTGTAAAGGAGACATTCTGTTTATTGCTGAGAATCATGGAAACAGTAGACTGAGAAATTCCAAGCTCTTCAGCAATATCTCTCGTGGTGACACGATTTCTTTTTCCCATAAAAACACCTCTTTTTTGATTTATTTTAATTAATAATAGTGTATTAATCTTAGTACAGTTTTGATTAATAATATTATAGTATTGATTAATTTGTTTTACAAGGTATTTCCTTATATTTGCATTTTCCTTTTTTAACAGGAAAAAAATAGAGAAGAAAACAGAGAATTAATCAAATGATATGATTAATAAAAAACATGAAAATATCAAGTAAATAAGCGGTTTTTGGAATTTGACTTTGTTAAAAAAATGTGATTAGATGAAGACATCAGATAACGAAACAAAAACAACCAAAACAAAGATTTTATTTAAGATTTTTTACAGGAGGATTAAAAATGAGTGTTATTACTTTTGTTTGTGCAGGTCAGATGAATTCCGCAATTACTTTCCCGGCTTTCGAGAATGGTCATGAGGTAAGATTAGTTGGTTCCCCTCTTGACAGAGAGATTATCGATGGATTAAAGAAAGATAATTTTCACATCACATTAAAGAGAACGCTTCATGAGGGTATCAAATATTATCAGATTGAGGAACTTGAGGAAGCATTAAAGGGTGCAGATTTGATTCTTGGTGGTGTGAGCAGCTTCGGCCTTGACTGGTTTTGTGATGAGATTCTTCCAGTATTACCGGAAGACGTTCCGGTTCTTACCGTAACAAAGGGAATGGTTGATCTGGAAGATGGTACGTTGGTTCCTTATCCACATATTTTTGCACAGAGACAGCCGGAGGGCAAACATCTTAACTTAAATGCAATCGGCGGCCCATGTACAAGTTATGAGTTAGCAGACCATGATGACAGTCATGTTGCTTTCTGCGGAAACGATGTAGAAACATTAAAATATATTAAATCTCTTTTAGAGACGGATTACTATCATATTTCTCTTTCTACAGATGTTGTAGGTGTGGAATGTGCCGTTGCTATGAAAAATGCGTATGCATTAGGTGTAAGTCTTGCGGTAGGTCTTGCAGAAAAGAGAGATGGAAAGATTGGAAGTCAGCATTATAATTCTCAGGCAGCATTATTTGGACAGAGTGTAAAAGAAATGACAAAATTGCTTGAGTTAATCGGTGGTAAGCCAGAAAATATCATCCACGGAGCAGGTGATTTGTATGTAACAATCTTTGGTGGAAGAACCCGTAAAATCGGCACTTTATTAGGTCGTGGACTTTCTTTTGAAGAAGCAATGGCAGAATTACAGGGTGTGACATTAGAGTCTATCGTTATTTCTACAAGAACAGCAAGAGCAGTAAGAAAGCTTGCAGAAAGAGGAGTTGTTTCTTTAGAGGATTTCCCATTACTTATGCATGTAGACGCAATCATCAATCAGGGAGCAGAAGTAAATATTCCGTGGAAAGACTTTACATGGAATGATTTTTCTTTAGCAGAATAGTATCGATTGGGAAAGAGAAGGAGAATACTTATGAGTAAATATGCGATTGGAATTGATTATGGTACTTTGTCAGTGCGTGCACTTCTTGTAGATATTGAGACGGGAGAGGAAGTGGCCGCAAGCATTTACGAGTATCCACATGGGGTTATGGAAGAACATATTCCAACAGGGAAAAAGCTTCCAGTAGGATGGGCGTTACAAGATCCACAGGATTATTTGGAAGGATTACTTGTTACGGTAAGAGATGTTGTTTCAAGAAATAAAATTCTTCCAGGAGAAGTTGTCGGAATCGGATTAGATTTCACTTCGTCTACAGTAATTCCGGTAAAGGCAGATAAGACTCCGGTGTGCCATCTTCCGGAATTTAAGGATGAGCCACATGCTTATGTAAAGTTATGGAAACATCATGGTGCGGAAGAAGAAGCAAAGCTTATGAATGATGTTGCTGTAGCACGTGGTGAAGAATGGCTTCCTACTTATGGGGGAAAGATTTCCAGTGAGTGGATGTACCCAAAGATTTATGAAACACTCCGCCATGCACCGGAAGTTTATGAGACAGCGGACCGTTTTATGGAAGCGGGCGACTGGATTATCTGGCAAATGACAGGCGAAGAGACAAGAAGTGCCTGTTGTGCAGGTTATAAAGCATATTATCATCATGAAAATGGGTATCCGTCTAAAGAATTCTTTAAGGCAGTAGACCCAAGAATGGAAAATATCGTTGCAGAAAAGTTAGAAGCTCCGATTAAAGGAGTAGGGGAAAAAGCAGGGCATTTAACTGCCTCTATGGCAAGGGAAATGGGTCTTATGGAAGGAATTCCGGTAGCAACCTGCATTATTGATGCTCACGCTTCTTTGCCGGGGTGCGGAATCGGTGAACCGGGTAAAATGATGATTATTGTAGGAACCTCTTCCGTACATATGATGCTTGGAGATAAGGAAGTAGCAATTAAAGGTTCCTCAGGGACGGTAAAAGATGGAATCATGCCGGGATATTTTGGATACGAGGCAGGACAATCTTGTGTAGGAGACCATTTTGCCTGGTTTGTTGAAAATTGTGTACCGGAAAGTTATGAACAGGAAGCTCGTGTGCGTGGTATTTCTATCCATCAGCTTCTTTCTGAAAAATTATCTACCTATAAAGCAGGTGCCAGTGGATTATTAGCATTAGACTGGTTTAATGGTGTGCGTACTCCATTAATGGACTTTAACTTAAATGGACTTATCATGGGTATGAATCTTTTGACAAAACCAGAAGAAATCTATCTGTCTCTTATTGAGGCAACGGCGTATGGAACCCGCATGATAATTGAAGGATTCGAAGAGGCAGGGCTTAAAGTAGAGGATATTACTCTAAGTGGCGGTATTCCGATTAAAAATGAAATGCTTGTACAAGTATATTCTGATGTATGTAATCGAAAGATTAAAGTTGTTGATTCTACACAATCGAGTGCTCTTGGAGCGGCAATTTTAGGTGCGGCAGTAGCTCCGGAACGTATTACAGGTTTTAAAAATGCTAATGAGGCAGCAAAGAAGCTTGGAAAAGTAAAAGATAAAGTCTGGGAGCCAAATCAGGATAACGTTGAAATCTATAATGAACTCTATGAAGAATATAAAACCTTGCATGCTTACTTTGGAACTGGTATAAATGATGTGATGAAACATTTAAATAATATCAGGGAAAGAAGAAAATAGTACATAACTATTCCAATTCATACATATAGAAAGTAGTGCAGCGGTCTGTTGATAAATTAAAATGAACAGACTGGTGCACTTTTCGGGTATATTTCAAACACGCTTTAGCTCATCAGAAAATATTTTTCAAACATATTTTTTGATGAGCTATAAAATAGAAAGTGTGAAAGTATATGAAGTAAAAAGTGAGGTAGCAAATGAATTCTTTAAAAAAGATAAAAGAGTGGCTTAATACATTTACACCCTTCAATGAACAGGAACAGGTGGATTGTCTGCGAATTAGACAGTTTTTAGAGGAAGAACCGAATCTTTTACTGCGAGATAATGTAAAAATGCATTTTACAGCATCTGCATGGGTTTTGAACCCGACAAAAGATAAAGTGCTGATGCTTTATCATAATATCTATCAGTCCTGGTCCTGGAGCGGTGGACATGCAGACGGAGAAGGTGATCTTTTATCTGTTGCAATGAAGGAAGTAAAAGAAGAAAGTGGATTGCTTTCTTTAAAACCATTATTGGATATGCCTTTATCTATTGAAATTCTTGGTGTACAACCACATTATAAAAAACAGAAATATGTCAGTGCACACCTGCATCTAAACTACACCTTTCTTCTTCATAACACAAAAGAAGAAAAATTAAAAATCTGCCCGGAGGAAAATAGCAAGGTGGACTGGCTTTCTCCAGATGAAGCGGTACGTTCATCAACAGAAGCGTGGATGAAACCAGTCTATGAAAAACTCAATCGGAAGATGCAGCAGTTTTGACTGAAAATCTTTACGGTGCAAACTCTATCTGAGCGATGGCTCAGGTGGAGAGGTTCACAGGCTATACATGAATCTGTGTGACAGTGTAAAATGCCATTTGAAAACTAAATTAAAAAAAATAAAAAAAGTTGTTGACATATGCGAATAGAAGTGATAATATAAGTGAGTCGCTTGCGAGAGCGAAACAAAATGAAAACATATGGAGAGGTGTCCGAGTGGTT
>CAKREJ010000044.1 GCA_934317185.1 uncultured Anaerobutyricum sp.
TTATATAAATGCTCCATCATCTGCTTTTCGGCAGCTTTATCCTCAAAATCTCCTATATATTCGCAAGAAACACCCTCTTTTTTCAAAATAAGAGAAATTCCATAAAGAGAAACCGGCATCTGCCTTGCCATCACTTTTCCATAATTCTCCGTATACACTTCTTCGGGGAAATGCTTTCTCTCCACCTCAGAAATTGTTCCATTTGGTTTCAAATCTGCATACTTTTCCACAAAAGCCGCCAATGCTGTTGTCAAAGAACAGCAGGCACACCCATGCCTGGTCATGTATTCACTGTAATCCTCATAAATTCCCGCTTTCTGTTGAAAAACAGGATATATTCTTTGTGAATCACCGTCAGTAATTACTACATTAAGTGTTTTTTCGTTCAAACCATCTTGAGGAAGAATGGGGGAAATGAACTTTCTTCCCTCTTTATCACTCACAAAATTTAAATGTATACAATTCATAAAAGGTCCTTTCTATTCTGGGTTGCCGCAAAGCGGAGGCTCTCTTTGGAAGCTGTCTTTTGCTGTAGAAGTAAAATCAGAATTCATGTTGTAGGATTGAAATACACAGCCGCTGTAAAACACTTTCTACCGGATTGCACAAAGAATATGAGAAAAAGAACCCCTAAAAAATTTATTGAATTTTGTGACTTTGTGCTGCGGAATTTTGACCATAGAAACTTCGCATTCGTTTCTGCGAAGTTTCTGCTTTACTGGGCAAAATGGAGCGTTTAGCACAACGGAACAAAATCAATAAATTTTTTAGGGGTTCTTCTCAACAATCTTCTGGCAATCCGGCTGCAGATTTCTTTACAGTGGCGTCTCCCTTGCCTGCGGCAAATCAGAACTTAAATATCGCTACCCCATAAGCAGGCAATTTGTAACTGATCGAATATTTTCTTCCATCACATTCTTTTTTAACTGGTTTATATTCTTTTGGTCTTCTTTTGCCTTCACCACCAAACTTCTTAGCATCACTGTTTAGTACAAGTGTATGCTTTCTGCGGCAGGTTGTTCCTACACGATAATCCGGACGTTCTACCGGTGTAAAATTAATGACAAATAACATATTACTCTTTCCACTTGCGGAGTGTCTTACGAAGGAGAAAATACTTCTGTCTCCATCATCAGCATTAATCCATTCAAATCCTTCCGGAAAACAATCATATTCATAAAGACATTTATTATTCTTATAAAGATGCAGTAATTCTTTCATGAATAACTTAAGGTTCTTGTTTGGTTCTTTATCTAAGAGGAACCAATCAAGCTCTCTCTCTTCACTCCACTCTCTATGCTGTCCGAAATCCTGCCCCATAAAAAGCAGCTTTTTGCCCGGATGCCCTGTCATAAAAGCATAGCCTGCCATGAGATTTTTAAATTTGTCCTCATAACTTCCTGGCATCTTTTCTATCATAGAACACTTAAGATGAACAACTTCATCATGAGAAAGTACGAGCATATAATTTTCTGAATATGCGTAAACCATTGCAAAATTCATCTTTGTATGATTATATTTTCTAAAATACGGATCAAGCTTCATATATTCTAAGAAGTCATGCATCCATCCCATATTCCACTTCAGACTGAAATCTAATCCACCATATTCTGCCTGATCGGTTACTTTTGGCCATGCAGTCGATTCTTCTGCTATCATAACAATTCCCGGATTTCTTTTCTTTACGATAGTATTAAGATGTTTGAAGAATTCAATTGCCTCCAGATTCTCGTTACCTCCATAAATATTCGGTACCCACTGTCCGTCTTCCCTTCCATAATCAAGATAAAGCATAGATGCAACCGCATCTACACGAAGTCCGTCTACATGATATTTCTCTAACCAAAACAGTGCATTACAAATAAGGAAGTTACATACCTCTGTCTTTCCGTAATCAAATACTTTTGTTCCCCAATCCGGATGCTCTCCCTTTCTTGGATCTGCATACTCATAAAGACAGGTTCCATCAAATTCAGCTAATCCGAAGGCATCTCTTGGAAAATGTGCCGGTACCCAGTCTAAAATAACGCCGATATTATGTTCATGCATATAGTCCATAAAATATTGAAAGTCTTCCGGAGAACCGTGGCGTGAAGTTGGTGCAAAGTAGTTCGTTACCTGATAACCCCAGGAGCCATCAAACGGATGCTCTGCAATACCCATTAATTCAACATGAGTATATCCCATATCCTTCACATATGTAACCAGTTCATGTGCCAGCTCTCTGTAATTATAAAATCCGTCCACATCTTCTTCTGTCTGTTCATGTTTCTTCCAGGAACCCGGATGTACCTCATATACAAACATCGGATTTTTTTTCGCATCAAATTTCTCTCTCTTTTTCATCCAACGGCTGTCATGCCATTTGAAATCAGAAATATCTGCGACAATAGAAGCATTATTCGGTCGAAGCTCTGCCTGAAATCCATAAGGATCTGCTTTTAATATCCTGTTTCCTGACTTTGTTGTGATACAATATTTATAAATATCTCCTACTTGTATTCCCGGAAGGAAAATTTCATAAATCCCCAATGGCTCCAACCGTTCCATCGGTGTCGCATTTTCATCCCATTCGTTAAAATTACCGACAATAGAAACTTCTTCTGCATTCGGTGCCCACACGGCAAAATACACGCCCTCTTCTTCATCAACAGTCATAGGGTGTGCCCCGAGTTTATTATATAAGTCATAATGTGTTCCCTGACCAAATAAGTACTGGTCAAATTCTGTAATAAATCTGGTATCTGGCATAACAGACTCCTCCCGTTTTATAATTTCCAATTTCTTTGTTTATTATATCATAAAATGGTAATTTTTTCAGTAATAACTTATGCAATTTGCAAAATATTCAAAAGTCTTTCCAATGTAATATTTCTGCTAAAAACGCAAAAACAAAATGTAAAAGTACATTTTACAAAAAAAGAGAAAGAAATGATCTTAACATTCCTTTCTCCTGAATCATCCAGGAATACCCTGGCATTCTTGCTGCGATATGTGCGTCATGCAATGCATGCTATACTTCTGCATCACATATCCGCACACTATTATTTTATTTAAAAAATCTATTTCTGGCATTCACCATGCTTACAGATAGTCTTAATCCATCCTTCCGGTGCCTCAATATGTCCCATCTGAATTCCTGTAAGAGTATCGTATAACTTCTTAATAACCGGTCCCATCTCTTCCATTCCACTTGGGAAACAGATTTCTTTTCCATGATCAACAATCTTTCCAACCGGAGAAATTACTGCTGCGGTTCCACAAAGACCACATTCTGCAAAATCTTTTACTTCCTCAAAAAGAACTTCTCTATGTTCTACTTTCATTCCAAGATAATGTTCTGCGATATACATCAGAGAACGACGAGTAATCGATGGAAGAATGCTATCTGACTTCGGTGTTACAAGCTTACCGTCTTTTGTAATGAAAATGAAGTTTGCTCCACCAGTTTCTTCAACCTTTGTTCTTGTAGCAGGATCAAGATACATATTCTCATCATATCCCTGCTTATGTGCATCTACAATTGCATGTAAACTCATGGCATAGTTAAGACCTGCTTTAATATGTCCTGTTCCGTGAGGTGCTGCACGGTCAAAATCTGAAACTCTGATTGTAATAGGCTTTGCACCACCCTTGAAATATGGTCCTACAGGTGTAACAAAAATACGGAACTGATATTCATCTGCCGGCTTTACACCAATAACAGGATTAGAACCAAACATATATGGACGGATATATAAAGTAGCTCCGGAGCCATATGGTGCTACGTACGCTGCGTTCGCTTTTACTGTTTCTACAATCGCTTCTACAAATTTTTCTTCAGGGAATACCGGCATCTCCAGTCTTCTACAGGAATCTGCCATACGGGCTGCGTTTAAGTCCGGACGGAAACAAACAATATCTCCGCTCTCTGTCGTGTATGCTTTTAAACCTTCAAAACATGTCTGTGCATACTGAAATACACCGGCACATTCATTCAGAGTAATCGTAGCATCTTCTGTAAGAGTGCCTTCATCCCATGCACCATCCTTAAAATTAGCTACGAATCTTTTCTCTGTCTGCTGATAGCTAAAGCCCAGCTCACCCCAGTTAATATCTTTCTTGTCCATTACGAAAACTTCCCTTCTTAAAATATGAAACAACTCTTCTGAAAAACTTCATTTCATCTTCTTATAAATTTTGCAATCATTATAACACATCATTTTTTAATTTTCCATGAAATCACATGAATAAATGTAAAAAAATTCGATTTTTTCTGTCATTTCATGATTTTGCACAATTTTTTCTTCTTTCTTCTTATATTTCTCCGCACTTTTTTATTATTTTTTCGCACTGTACTCAAGTAAACAAAACGAATAAAAAAGAAAGGAAAATTCATTATGACTTCATATATAAAAGTTTCGTCCATTTCTCTCTCCAAACCCTAACACATCCTGTCAGACAAAAAAAGAAGACTACGACATTTAAAAATGTCTCAGCCTTCTTTCGTAAATAATGATAGACACTACATCTTAAAACAATACGGCTACGTTAAATCATTCGTCAATGTCCGGATTCACTAAAATATATCCTCCGCCACCGGCGGTACTAAAATAACAGTTGGTAGATAACGCTCCTGATGTAGTACAGGAAAACATTCCTTCATTTAAAAGATTGCTTACTGTTTCGTATTTTATTCTTCTCTGATTTCCAAAAACAGCCGTGCGGTCAGCCGAATCTGCGATAATTGCCTTTCCTGTATCTGTAATACCGAGAAGAACCATCGTATGAAAACTATTGGCCCATTTCCCTTTTTTCATTTCTATGATAACCGGATTACCAGTTTTTAAATGTGCAGTAATCTGATGTGCAGCCTCTGATTTTTGAAAACGTCTTATATATTTTGTGCGAATTCTCTGTTTATTAAGAATAACATTCATTCCATATAACGATACCGGCATGGACTTATCCTTCTTATCAGAATCATTATATTTTTCCTTATAATTCTTCGCCCATACTTTCGCACCAAACGCTTTATATTCTAATCCTCCCCGATCAGTAATACGCTTTGGTGTAACATTCTTTCCAAAACCTGTCAATACCGTCGCCACTGCACTTGCGGCACAACCATGCTGTGACATATATCTTTTAAAACTGCTGGCATTTATATCCGCTGATTGCCTGTATACTGTATAGCTTCTCATACTCGGAAAACTATTCACTGTAATACTGTAACGATCTCCTTTACTGCTCAATGGTAAAGTATCCATCCTTGTATAAATATTATCCGGACTTACTACCGTAACATTACAATAAAGTACGGCCTTTCCACTTTTGCAGGTAATCGTAGACATACCGGATACCGGCTGTGCTGTAATATTTCCATTTTGATCTACCTGTGCCACGGAGGAATTGGAAGAGTACCAACGACAAGTACTTCCTGCATACTTCACACCCAAATGATACGCACTTTCTGCTGTCAGGCGAAGGGTTGTTCTTTCCAGATTTGCTACATATATCTTGCAGACAAGTCTTTTTCCGTTTGTACGGCATACAATCTTTGCTACGCCTTCCTTTACAGCCTTCACAGAACCTTTTCGGCTCACCCGTAAAATATTCTCATTTGTACTTTTCCACTTTGTATTCTTGCCATTTTTCACTCTTAACTGGATTCTGTTTCCTCTTGCTACAGTAAGTTCTGTGGCATTTAGTCCAACGACTGTCACTTTGCAACGCATACGCTTTGAACCTACTTTGGCTGTAACCGTAGCCTTACCACCTTTCAAAGCAGTAATTTTTCCTTTTTCTACCGTTACGATTTTTGAATTATTACTTGTCCATTTAACCTTTCTGCCCCGCTTACCAAGAACTTTAACCTGCTTTGTCTCTCCCTGTGCTATTTTAACAGAAGTATAGTTCAATCTGGTCCGAGTTGCTGCCTGTACATTCAGCACACCCTTCGATGTCACAAAAAATCCCATTAATAAAATGATACAGGTAATAAAAAGTATATTCTTTTTTTTCATGCTTACTCCCATCTTCTAACCTAAAACTGATTGCTTCTTTATCTCACGGATCCACATATCCGCAAGAGTTTTCATTCCGGCTTTGTCAGGATGTATTCCGTCGATCGTCCCATACTCTCTCTGGCTCGCTGCCAGATCCGCTATATATACTTCTGCCTTTGCTGCCGCTTTCCTGATAATATCTGAATACACTCTTTTAGAAATCGTGCCGTCAACATTAAAAAATGCCGCACCTTCCGGCTGTTTTCCTTCAGGGAGTGTAGCACACCATATATCTGTATGAGGATACTGTTTTTTCAATCGATGTAACATCATTTGATAAGCTTCTTCAAACTCTTCCGGTAAAACACAAAATCCCCAGTCATTACATCCCGCACTAACGAGAATACTATCAGGGATACCATTCTCGCCCAGCTTCTTAATACGTTCTTCTGACATCGCAGAAGTTGACAAATTACCAGATACCATACTTCCTGCGAGTGAATGATTCACTCCAAGCTCTCCATCTACCGCATGAAGAACCTGCATCCACCATGTATCCTCCACAGACTTTATTCCTGCTTCCCACTGTACATAAGAATCATAAAAAACACCTTCTCCCGGTGTATATCCGGCAAATGTACTGATGGAATCTCCCAAAATAGATATTTTTCTTTTTTTCATAAAAATCTACCACCCTATTCCTTCTCTTTTTTATGCAATCATAAAGTACGTCCTAAATCGGCCTGTAATCGTACATCAAACAGGCTGCCATCTTCCCTGTACAATTCCACAGTTTTAGTATTATAACACATAAATATGCTGCAAATATGTTACAAAGCAAAATGATTTTTCGGTTTGTTGCTCATTCCCCATAGATGAAGGAGTCATCTCACACCTGATATAAAGAATCCCACAGGAATCTGCACTTGCTCATCCTGTGGGATTATGATACATCTTAGTTTATAAAATTATTCTGTCTTAATCGTCCTGCTCTACGCATGCCATAGCAAGACCGGTAGCAACTGCATTACGAGGTCCTTCACAGCCACGAATATTACCTCTACCTGCAACAATCTCATACTCCGCTAACGCATCTGTTACAAAGTTTGGAACCTCAAAATCAAGAGCTGATCCACCAACCATTACAACAAACTGAATATCTCTTGGATTACCTGTTGGACTTACTTTTGATAAAGAACGAATCGCATTTGTTACAAATACTTTTTTCTTTGCTTCTATACGAACTGTTTTTACTTTTTCTAAAGATTCTACACCATCTAACGGTACAAGTTCATCATTCTCTTTTACAAGAACTACCTTTGCAAAAATAGATGGATCTAACGGCTTGTCAAAGAACTGAACCGTTCCATTCTCATGACGGATATGGAAAAGGCTTTCTACCTTTGCGAGTGTGTACTTCTTAACATCCTCCGCAAGTTCAAAGCTATCTAAACCAAGCTCAGACTGAATTAACAAAGATACCATATTTCCGGCACCTGCCAAATGAATCAGCTTCACCTTACCTTCTCTGTTAACAACAGAAGCATCTGTGGATCCTGCACCCATATCAACAATAGCCAGTGGAACACTCGTACCTGGTGTTGTAAGTGCACCCTTAATAGCCATATCTGCTTCAACGCCGCCGACATATACCGGAACCTTTAACTTCTCTGTAAGTACCTGTGCGATCATCTCCATCTGAAGACGGTCTGACTTAACCATTGCAGCAATTCCAACCGCATTCTCTAATGCAAATTCATCTGCAATACCGCCAACAACCTTCTGCGGATTAAAGGTATCTACAGCCAGAAGATCCTGAATCTTAATCTCCTCCGGGCTTTTATTTGTAAGACCTGCCATAACACGACGAACTTTGTTTAACATATTGCCGGCATTGGTACCTGTCTCACCCTGAATATCTTCAATATCCTGTACGGTAGATATTGCTTCCATAATCTTATCTGCACCTTCGTCGACATCGACATCCATCTCTTTTTTAAGGCCGATAATATTAATTGTTCCTGCCTTAATACTTCTCTCCTGTACATCTCCGGTCGGTGTCTTGATTACTACTCCGGAACGAGCACCGATCAAAGATCTGGCAATCGGTACTACTCTCTTAGTCTCTTCTGAGCTTAAATCAAATACCGTTGCGATTCCATATGGATTAGAAAGGGTGGATAAGACTGTTCCCTGCTGTGCTACCTCAATTGCACAGGTCATTCCCAGCGGAACCTTTTCAATCATGGCAACCTCGTCAATAATCGGAATATTCTTCTCAAGCCTGTTATTTAATAAAACTCCATCATCCGCCTGTACGATCGCACCTGTGATATGTATGTTATCTTTTGCCTGGTTCATCAGTATCGCTGCCTGTTCAAAACCAACTTTATCCGGAACAATAACAATAACATCTTTCTCTTCACGAATCTTAGAAAGCTCTGTTACCAATACCGAAGTACCAACACCGATTCCTGTTCCTCCCGGTGTACTTGGATTATGACCGATTACTGTAGATTCTGTAATAACAGTTTCTGAAATAGTCTCCATCGCCACATCACCAATAACCGGAGCTGCTTCATTAATACGAATCTCTGCCAGATCACTGTAATCCATTCCTGTCTTCTCAAGAGCATTCTTTAAAGACATGAAAACCCCGCTAATATTTTGCAAAGTTCCTTTTATTCCGGTTGTAGGTCCGATACCACTGGCTAAAAATTCAATATCTTTGCCATCAATTCTTGCAAGAGCAACTTCTGTGGTAGCGTTACCTATATCTACACCCGCTACATACTTCATATCTCCCATCCTTTCTTCCACCCGAATCATCTGGATTACCGGATACATTTCTAAGGCGGTTTTTATAATTCAGCTATTGTGCATTTGTAAAATTACACAATATTATGTATAAATTATAACACTGTAAAAATTAACGGTCAAACACAACCATTACGAATTTCTTGATATTATTATGTAAAATTTACAACAATTTATGATATTCGACCTTCGTATTGGTAATATTTTGCTTACCCCTTTCTTTTCTTGACATTTACTTTATAAAATATTAAGATTTAAAATGACGTTAATTAACCAAAAATACAGGAGGTATCATGAAAAGAATCATTAAACAACTTACTATCTTTTTCCTTATATTTATCCTTACTTTTAGTACAGGCTTCGCCTCACAAAAAGGAAGAAATGTACAGGCAGCAGTTACACAGACTACCACAAAAAACGATGGAAAGCTTTATCGCAAGGGTGTTTTATTTACCGGCATCACAGATAATAAGTTCTACAGACGTGGTGTATTTACAAAATATACCGGATGGAAAAACTGGAACGGCAGCCGTTACTACCTGAAAAAGGGTCGGGCAGTCACCGGATGGAGATATCTGAAGGACTATAGCAAAAGCAATACAAAATACAGATATTATTTCAATAAAAACGGTAAACTTTCCACCGACCTTTTCCAGACTTTCGGCTCCAGCTATAAAAAGAAAAAGATGAAGCTCCAGTTAAATCTGACAACACATAATATCACCTTTTTTCTGTACAACAATAAAACCAGAAAATATGATATTCCAGCCAAAAGTATTGTCTGTTCTACTGCCAGAGATGGCCGGAGTACTTATGTCGGAAACCATTACCTTTCCAAAGGAACTGCCAGAAGATGGTTTATTTACAAAAAAAGTAACCCGTGGCATTACTATCAATGGGGTGTCCTTGTCGGTGGAACCAGAAGCTGGATCCACTCTGAAATGTATCGTGGCACAAGCAACAAAAAGCTGATCGCAAGTACTTATAACGGTCTTGGCACTAATCAAACTACTGCCTGCATCCGTGTACAGGCCGGTAATGCCAAGCT
The DNA here is from genome assembly GCA_934317185.1 of uncultured Anaerobutyricum sp. Taxonomy (GTDB): domain Bacteria; phylum Bacillota; class Clostridia; order Lachnospirales; family Lachnospiraceae; genus Anaerobutyricum. Next base: position 9,853 of record CAKREJ010000044.1, read on the forward strand.
TGTTTACGATATTGCCAAAACAAATCGCTACAGCATTCCTGTTCGTGTTTATCGTTCTTCGAATAAAGGTCCTTTCGGAAAGATTACTTTAGCCAACACTACCGGAAAGATTCCAAATAATCAGAAATACGACCCTACAGATCCGGCATTCAAAAACAAGAAGCGTTAATTCATTGAAAAACAATAAAAAACACAAAGAGATTTCAGACTTCTCTTTGTGTTTTTTTATTATTTTAATACCTTTTTTAATTCTTTTACTGCTTTGGCACTTGTTTTACTTTTCAAATCCTGATAATCAAAAAATGCAAATCCATTACAGGCTTTCTTTCTTGCGTACTGTACCTGTTTTTTCAGGACTTTCGAATCAGATTTCCATTCCCTGCGTTCCCGGGAACCTGACCCTATATTATGACCTGCACGATAGACTGCAATACCTATGTAAACTTTTACTTTCTTACTCTTTGCAGCTTTCATCCAGCGATTCACAACCCGGTCAAACTTGGCATATGGATGTTTGAACCCCCAGTAAATCTGTGGACAGATATAATCTACATAATCGGAAGAATTCAGCCATTTATTAATATCCACATAATAAGAATACCTGCTTGTCAGATTATCAATATTTCCTGCCGGACTAATTCCAAATGTCACATTTGGATTGGCAGATTTTACTGCGTCATAAATAGCCTTTACCAGTATATTTACCTGTTCTCTCCGGAAGGATACTATACTTCTTTTACGCTTTGCCATTGTAGATGCCCGGTACTCTTTTGCATCAAAAGCAGAATTTACATTAGAAGCACTAAAAGACGGATAGAAATAATCATCCATATGAATTCCATCAATATCATAATTCTCTACAATCTCTTTTACTCCGTTAACGATAAGTTTTCTTACCTGAGCTTTCGCCGGATTGTAGTACAGGCTTCCTTTATATGATAATACGTTACGGCGTGTCTTTTTGCTTTGATGCCATTTTCTTGCCGGATTTTTAGCGGAAAGCTTATTATAATTCGTAGAGCCTGATGCCACACGATATGGATTGATCCATGCTTCAATCTTTATTCCATTTTCATGTGCCACCGCCGTCATAATCTTTAATGGATCATACCCCGGATTCTTCCCCTGCTTACCGGAAATACACTTTGACCACGGAAAATATCTGGATTTGTACATCGCATCTCCAAATGGACGAACATGAACAATAATACAATTCATCCCAAGACTTTTTCCTTTTTTTACAACCTGTGTAAAATACTTTTTAAATGTAGAAGCATTTCTCTTTTTGTACTTTGCACGATAGGCATCATAATCATAATACGAAAACCAAAATGCTCTGTATTCATCTGCCTTTTCTGTCTGCGATTTCTGAACCTTTGAAGTTCCTGCAGCCTTTACCAGCACGCTGCCAAACGTGTTTCCAAGTAAAAGACAGGTCAGCAGCACCGTCAGAAAAAGTTGGCTTTTCCTTTTTAGCATTGACATATCTGTTCTTCATTCCTTTCCTCTGTATACAGCCTGCAACATATCTTAGACTTCATCTGTTTTAATAAGAAGCTGTACAATTTTTAAATCATTTCAATATTATTAGTAAACTCAAAAATACTTATAACATATATCTTTGTCGGAATAAAGACCTTTTACAAAACATACTAAAAAAATCTCTTAATCAAGGAAAACAAACTTTATTCTCTTAAGAAAAATTTATATCGCAGGTAATTGCTGCGTAATACAGTGGATATTTCCTCCTCCATATACGATTTCTTTTGTATACACTCCCACTACTTTTCTTTCCGGGAACATTTCCTGAATTTGCTGTAATGCCAA
>CAKREJ010000045.1 GCA_934317185.1 uncultured Anaerobutyricum sp.
ATTTGTCTTTTTACATTGTAAGAATTGTGTGAGAATCTGTCATATTTCTTACGATATTTTTTCGTTTTTTTACCTTGTAATTCCATTTTTATAAGCTATTTTGCACTGTTTCAGTAATTATTCCTATCTTTCTTTTAGATATTTTATCTAATTATTATATTTTTTGCTCGGCTAATTACTCTTTCGTAATTCTTACGGTTGAAAGAAATTTATCAAAGAGAAACTTCATTTCCATTTGCAACAGTTGAATATCTATCTCCTCATGTTCCTTTATATAATTAATATAAAAGGAAAGAAAAGCATCTGTGAAAAACGCTACTGTGAAGTCTGCCTTCTCCTTACGCAGATTCCATACGGAATCATCCAGACACTCTTCGATCATAAGACGTACTCTATGTTCAAATAGTTTATACAAATCACTGCGTATTTCCTCTACACTCAGATTCTTCATCAACCTTCTGTAATATTTGTAATCTCCGCATGTGTTCATAAATAATGTATGAAACCACATTTCAAACGATTCCTCTTCTGACGGAAGTTTTTCTACAATCTCCTGTTCAAAAATCCAGTGCATGATGTCATATTTATCCCGGAAATGATAATAAAAGTTTTCTCTGGTCATGGCGCTCTCTTTTGCGATATCGCTTATCGTAATCTTCTGAAATGACTTCTTACACACAAGCTCCTTAAATGCCTCTGCCATTTTTCCTTTCGTTCCGTTCATTTTGTCTCCCTCCACTAGCAATCTGTTTATCTCAGTCGAGAAGACTCCCACCTCTTTCAGGTGGTGAGTGACAGCAAATTTGTCTCAGTGGGAGTCCAATCTCCGACTGAGATAAACGCTCCGCGAGGATGCGCAGTGATTCTGTAAAGAATATGTCAGCTTACGCTGACCAGAATCACGCGCCAAGTCTCGCGGCTGCTCGACTTGAATCTTTTATCAATGCAGATATCACTGCAAACTTATATTACTGCAAACCTATAATCAAAAACTTACCATAAACTTGGCTTTACCGCAGTAATCAGTCTTTCTTCTGCCTTCAGATACGCTTCATCTACCGTTTGCTTTTCTTCTGTGCTTAAATTATGACTCCTGGCATAGCTCTGCCAGGAAGACATCGCTACCAGTAAATCTGTCATTGTCGTACAAGACTTCATCTTCGTTTCATATCTCTTGATTTCTTCGTCTGTTCTGCTCATATCAACACCTCACATTTTCTCATCTGATTCGGATATTTCTCAGCCTGATCTGATTCGCTTGCAAAATTCCGAAAATATATTCTTATATTATAAGTTGATTTTATTTTTGTAGCAATAAAAATATCCATCCTGTAGCTATTTTGTTTTGCACTTTTTATAACAAAAAAGGACATAAAATTCTAAAAAAATTCTATGTCCTCTTTATTTCATTGCTTCATCCGTTTTATAATCTTGAAAAATATTCTACAGCCTTTGCAAAATCTGCGATCGTTTTCTCTGCATCACCATGTTCAATTCCATCTTTTACACAATGATTTAAATGCCCTTCTAATACTACCTGCCCAATCTTATGCAGGGCAGTCTTCGCTGCATTAATCTGTATAATGATATCTTCGCATGGAACATCCTGCTCGATCATACGGTCAATTGCCTTGATCTGCCCATCTACTCTTTTTAATCTTTTATGTAAATTATCCATATCCATACATTGTCTCATAAAAAGTCCCCCTTAGTATTCTTATGTACTCTCAGAATCTTTTGATACTTGCTTTTGGGGATAAATTCCGCCAGTTGTACTCAAGTTTCCGTATATTATACTTCATTCACAAACGACTGTATGTTATAAGGTTTAGTATATCACTATTTTAAGAATCCGGAAATAATCATTTCTTCTGCTTCTTCTTCTGTCAGTCCTAAGGTCATAAGCTTAATAAGCTGTTCTCCTGCAATCTTACCGATCGCCGCCTCATGAATCAGCTCAGCATCCAGATTATTCGCCTCTAATTCAGGAATCGCACGAACTCTTGCATTATCCATAATGATCGCATCACATTCACTGTGTCCGGCACAGGCATTATTGCCTGAAATCTTCGCACGAAACATCTGATAAGAATCATCTCGTGCAACGGAACGGGATACAACATTCGCACTGCTTCCCTCTCCGTCTAAATCCACTGCAAACTGTGTCTCGGCTTTCTGCTCTCCATGTGTCATAAGCTTCTCGGAAATCTCAAGCTTTGCACCGTCTTTTAAATCGGCTTCTGTATCTCGCATTGTACTGTCAATTCCCTTAATCTGTACGGTATCCATATAAAAATAGGCGTTCTCATCAAGATGAATGATCGTCTTTGGATTCATCACCTTACCACCCTTGCCGTCACCATTACCATAATGTTTTTCAACATAACGTATTTTTGAATTCTTTCCAACAAAAAATTCATGAATACCATCATGCTGTGAAAGTCCGTCACCGCCATTATGGATTCCACAGCCTGCCACGATCGTTACATCGCAATCATCGCCAATATGGAAATCATTATACACAAGGTCAGTAAGTCCTGTCTGACTGATTACAACCGGAATATGCACACTTTCTTTCTTCGTTCCCGGCTTGATGATAATATCGATTCCCGGCTTATCTTCTTTGGAAACAATGTCAATGTTCGCAGTTGTATTTCTTGCAGCCGCAGCTCCGTTGGCACGAATATTATACGCTCCAGCCGGTACTCCATGAAGATCTGCAATCTCTTCTAACAATTCTTTTTGTATTAAATCCATGATTCCATCCCCCTAATCTCTGTTTAATTTCTGACACATACTTGATTTATAAAGGAGTTCCGGAATAACCTCTTCTCCCTTTCCACTCTTTTCTACAAGTCCGTCATTAATTACAATGATTCTGTCTGCAATCTCAAGAATTCTTTCCTGATGGGAAATGATCAGAATCGTCCCGTCTGTCTTCTCATGGAGATCTTCAAATACGTGAATAAGGCTGTTAAAGCTCCACAGATCAATCCCCGCTTCCGGTTCATCAAACACGGAAAGCTTTGTCGCTCTCGCCTTAATCATAGCAATCTCTATACGCTTAAGCTCTCCACCTGAAAGGCTTCCGTTAAGCTCTCTGTTAATATAATCTCTTGCACATAATCCTACCTGAGAAAGGATATCACAGATTCCGGCAATATCTAAAGTCTTTCCGGAGGCAATGCTCATTAAATCTTTTACTTTTAATCCCTTAAACTTTACAGGCTGCTGAAAAGCATAGCTAATACCTTTCTTTGCTCTTTCTGTGATATTTAAATCCGTGATGTCTTCACCATCTAATAAAATCTTACCGGATGTTGGTTTTAGGATTCCGGCAATAATCTTAGCCAGAGTGGACTTTCCACTTCCGTTTGGTCCTGTAATCGCCACAAACTTCTCATCAAATGCAAGATTAATGTCCCTTAAAATCTCTTTATTATCGTCATCAACCATATAGCTGATATTTTGTAATTCAAGCATAGTTTCCTCCTATAATCTCATCGTAACGTCCAAATTCCATATATAACATAGAGACTTTAAAAAGTCAATAAAACTGCCCTTTTTTCTCTTTGTTTTTTTGTGCATACTATACTATTTCACTAGGATTTATTCTGCTTTTTTCCAAGCCGTACTGCTTCCATATGTTTTGCATCCTCTTCTTTTGCATAATCTAAAAGATAATTTCTTTTCCCGCCGTGTTGTTTCTCATTTATCTCCCGAATCTGCTTTTCGGTCCGCTCTACTTCTTCATAAAAATCTCTTGCGGAAACACGATACGCACCCTGCCCCATAACAATAACCTGTTCCAGTGCATCTGAGGTTGCTACGGTAACTTTATATTTTCTGCCGATTTCATGTGTCGTCTTTTCAATATACTGATCCGCTGTCTCCGCTTCTTTTGTATATACGACATAAATATTATGGTACTTTTGCACCTCTCCCTGACTGCCTTTTACTTTATATGCATCAAAAACAAGAATCAAAGTACAGCCTGTAAATCCCTGATAATTACTCAAAATATCCATCAGCTTATTTCTTGCAGCATCAATGCTTGCTTTCGCAAGTTCGTTTAATTCTTCCCATGCAAAAATAATATTATACCCATCTACGAGTAAATATTCTTTTTTTGGCTCTGTATCCTTTATAACTGTTGTCCGGGATACCGGTACCGAAGCCGTCTGTCTGCGATATCCACTGTAGCGATCTCTTTCTTTTTGCTTAGCTCCAAACTCTCTTTCCATAATCGCAAGAAGCTCCGGGTCATCTCCATACCCGGAAGAATAGCTGCCACCAGCATAACTTCCTCCAGAATTACTTTTCTTTCCCAAACGGATATTTCCTTCCATTTTCTGAATTTCTTCTGACTCTTCATCGGCTTTTTCTAAAAGAAAATCTTCTTTAATATGCATATATTCCGGTACTTCGTCCCATTTTACAAGGAATCCTGCACCATGTGCACAAAAAACGGAACCTGTTGGATTATCAATATCTCTCTCGCTGTCATAACCTATCTGCTCTATCACTTCTTCTGCATTATGACAAGGCTCATACCCCTTTAAAGTAAAAGTAATCCGTCCACGACCTTTTGTATATGCCCAGACATCCTTCTGATAATCACGCATATTAGAAGCCGGTGCCGTTCCGGTAAGACGCACCAGTCCCTGCTTATCTTCTGCCTCCGGTCCCTCAAAGCTTCCACTCATCTGCCCGATATCGGACATCGCCCTTCCGACCTGTTCAGACGGAACTTCCAAAACAAACGAATACCACGGTTCCAGCAACACACTTTCCGCAGACTTTAACCCCTGTCTGACTGCTCTGTATGTTGCCTGACGGAAGTCTCCACCCTCCGTATGCTTCAAATGTGCTCTTCCTGCTACGAGCGTTATTTTCATATCTGTCACAGGCGAGCCTGTAAGCACTCCCGGATGTTCTCTTTCCTGTAAATGTGTCAAAATCAGACGCTGCCAGTTTCTATCCAGAACATCCTCGCTGCAATCTGTATCAAAAACAAGCCCACTGCCCGCTTCAAGAGGCTCCATTTTAAGGTGAACTTCTGCATAATGCCTAAGAGGTTCATAATGTCCCACTCCTATGACAGGCTTCTTTATCGTTTCCTTATATACAATCTTTCCTGTACCAAATTCAACATCTAAATGAAAACGTTGTGCAATCATTGTCTTTAAGATTTCTGTCTGCACTTCACCCATTAGCTGCACATGTATTTCTTCTAACGTTGGATTCCACACTATATTAAGTAATGGCTCCTCTTCCTCTAATTGTTTTAACTCCCGAAGAACCTTTGTCGTATCCACTCCATCCGGCAAAATTATCTGATAAGTTAACACCGGCTCTAAAAATGGAGCTGCTGTACCTTTTTCCACACCAAATCCCTGTCCGATATGAGAAGAAACTAAACCGGTAACGGCACAAACACCACCAGCCTCCACTTCATTTACCGTCTCATACTTCGCTCCGGAATAAATACGAATCTGATTCACCTTTTCTTCTTTATTAATCGGCATCTTTACAATAAGCTTTCCACCGGTTACTTTTAAAAAAGTAAGCCGTTCCCCCTTATCATCTCTGGAAATCTTAAATACCTTCGCCCCAAATTCTTCTGTTCCTGTATAGGACTCCATATACTGTTCAAATCCAAAAAGAAGTTCCTGCACTCCCTCCAACTTTAATGCTGAACCAAAATAGCATGGAAATACTTTTCTTTCTTTTATCAGGCGACAAATATCTTCCTTTGGGATACTTTCATTCTCCATAAAATAATCCAATATCTTTTCATCTGTCATTGCCAGCTCTTCCAGAGTTTCTGCTCTCAATTCGCCTGTTGTGCTGCCTTTAGATTCTTCAAAACAAATACAGCTTTCGTCCAGACGTTCCTTTAATTCTAAAAGCAATGCCTCCTTATCCGTCCCCTGCTGGTCCATCTTATTGATAAAAATAAAGGTAGGAATCTCATAAAACTTTAACAGCTTCCACAAAGTTTCTGTATGTCCCTGTACACCATCCGCCCCACTGATCACCAGTACAGCATAATCAAGTACCTGTAGTGTCCGCTCCATTTCCGCAGAAAAATCGACATGTCCCGGTGTATCTAAAAGCGTTACTTTTTTATTCCCGAGTGAAAAAACAGCCTGTTTTGAAAAAATCGTAATCCCTCTGTCTCTCTCTAATGCATAAGTATCAAGAAAAGCATCTTTATGATCTACCCGTCCGAGCTTACGCACCGTTCCGGACAAATACAACATACTTTCCGATAGCGTTGTCTTTCCGGCATCTACATGTGCCAGTATTCCCATTACAATATTCTTCACTTTCTTCACCTCATTTCAAAATTTCATTCAAGAATGACTCGGCATTCTTGCTGCGAGATGTGCATCATGCCACGCATGGCATATTACGGCACTAAACTAAAAAAGCGACATGACTTCTATCTTCAAAGCCCTGCCGCTCTTATATTCTTATCCTCTGACTACAGTCATTCAAACGGAGATGGAGGGATTTGAACCCTCGCGCCGGTTATAGCCGACCTACCGCATTTCGAGTGCGGACCCTTCAGCCACTTGGGTACATCTCCAAAACATATCCGCTATTATATCAAAAAAAATTCGTTTTATCAAGAGACGAAAACCAGAAACTTTCTATCGGGCAGAATATTTCTGGCTTTCTCATCCTTCTATTATAAATCAATCTTTTTTCTTTGTAATCTACGGTTTGCATCATCTTTAAGCAATACATACAACACGGCAGTAACCGGTATCGCAAAAATCATCCCAATCACTCCAAAAAGATTACCTCCGATCAAAGCTGCACTTAACGTCCAAAGCGGAGCAAGACCAACAGACCCACCTACTACTCTTGGATAAATGAATTGATTTTCGATAAACTGTACCACCTGATAAACAACGATACTTAAAAGACCCTTCCACGGGTCTACCATAATGATGAGCAAGGCTCCAATAAAGCAGGAAGCAAAGGCTCCAATATACGGTATGAATGAAAGAATCGCTGTAAGTACCGCAATCAGATTTGCATACGGAAAACGGAAAACAGTAAATGCAATAAACATTAATCCTCCAAGAATAACTGCTTCTATACACTGTCCGGAGAAAAATTTGGAGTATGTTTCATTCACAAGATGTGCTATGTAGCATATTTTATCGGCTTGTTTCCCTGATAAATGAGCATAAAGCATTTTTTTACATTGTCTTGAGAGAGAGTTCTTACTCAACAATACATAAATAGCAATAATGAAGCCCATTAACACATTAACTGCCACACTAAAAGCAGAAGTCGTTGCATCCACTACTTTCCCAAGTGCATTTCCCACATTCCCTACATGACCCGTTATCTGCATCATAAGCTTATTGAAATCCCAGGACGCAATTTCTTTTGAAAGCCATTCCGTATCCATTCCGTTACTCCGAAGCCATGAAAGCCACTTTGGTACATTTTCCATAAAAACATAGTAAATACTTTTTACAGAAGTTACGAGTCCCGGCACAAACATTGTATATACAATTGCGATCAAAAGAAGTATACACGCCATTGTCGCAAATAAACTAAGACCTGCTATTGGCATCTTTTCCAGCTTCGTATACTTCTTTTTTATTTTTGTAAAAAGCCGCTCAAACATTTTCATAGGTACATTTAAAACAAATGCAAGAATCAAACCTACTATAATAGGAAGAACCAATGTGATTCCCCTTTGTGCTGTCTTAATCACTGCAGGAAGATGCATGAGCAGAGCAAATAATACAACACCAAATGTAATTAGCAAAAGACTTCTTTTGGTTTCTTTTTCCATTAAAAGTAATATTCCTCCTTTTCCTATTCAAGAATGCTTCCCATTCCTGCTATAAGATGTGGGTCAGTTCACATCTTTCCTGCCAGATATTCTTCTATATAATGGGAGGCTGTCGCTCCGTCTGCTACAGCGGTTACTACCTGACGAAGTGCTTTCGTCCTCACATCACCGATTGCAAATACACCTGGTATATTTGTGCGTGTTGATTCATCCGCAATAATATATCCTGCTTCATCCATATCAAGAATTCCTTCAAATAATTCAGAAGACGGCTTTCTTCCAATACTGATAAATGCACCATCTATAGAAATTTCTGTATCAGCTCCTGTCTTTACATTATGAAGCTTGGCCGCAGTAAGTTTCTTATCATATAAAAATCCGCTCACTGTTGTATTCCAGTAAAATTCGATATTCGGTGTTTCCTCCAGTTGCTTATGATAAATCTTTGTGGCACGAAGAGAATCTCTTCGATGAACAAGGATAACCTTTTTGCAGATTCTTGATAAAGTCATGGCATCTGCTGCAGCAGTATTTCCACCACCGATCACCATAACCGTTTTATTGCGGTAAAACATTCCATCACAAGTCGCACAGTAACCGACTCCTCGTCCAACTAATTCTTTCTCCCCCGGCACCCCAAGTTCTCTTGGAACCGCACCAGTTGCAATAATGATCGTTCTTGCTTTAAATGTCCCTTCACTGCTTTCTATCTTCTTTATCTCACTGGAAAAATCCACACTCAGCACTTCTGCAAGCTCTGTCTTTGCTCCAAAGCGTTCAGCTCCCTGCTGCATCTTTTCTGCCAGACTAAATCCATCAATTCCCTCCTCAAATCCCGGATAGTTATCAATCTGAGAAGTAAGTGCCATCTGCCCTCCGGCAGACAGCTTTTCAAGAACCATTGTAGAAAGTCCTGCTCTTGCACAATAAAGTGCTGCTGTATATCCACCCGGACCTCCACCGATAATGACTACATCATATATTTTATCCATCGTATTTTCCTTTCTATATTTATATTCTCCGGCAGCTTACAGGTATTCTTCGATAAATGTCTCAATCTTTGCTTTCGAATCCGGTGCAACTATAGTTCCTGCCACTGCACCGTTTTTAAAAAGAAGAAGAGTTGGAATGGTATCTATTCCATATTTTTCTGCAATTTCCGGAGCTTCATCAACATTAACCTTCGCAAAAACAAGCTTGTCCTCCTGCTGTTCAGCAATCTTATCAAAAGCTGGTGCAATTCTTCGACAATACGTACACCACGGTGCCCAAAAATCTACAATAACCGGTTGATCTGCCTCTAAAATCTTGTGTTTAAAATCTTCTGTTGTAATATTTATTATTGCCATAAAAAATTCCTCCTAAAAATCAACGCTAGTTTTCATCGGTAGTTTCCATATATACTTTACATTTTCTGTGTAACAGTATATTTTTTATAATACCACATTTTCTGAAAGTTTACTCTTGTTTTCTGATTTAATTCATTCAAGTTCATTCAAGAAAAATCAACTGAAACGAGAACTGTATATTCAATAGATATTTTCTATTGATTTGCAGGGCGTTCTCGATTGATAATGTTCCTCAATAGTTAGTATAATAGAGTCATCAAATGCTGTTAAAACAATATGTTTTACTAATCTTTTTGACTTATTTTTATACTAATAATAACGATCAATTTTTTAGGAGGGTTTCATAATGAAAAACAAATATGCACATATTTTTGAGCCATTAACTGTTCGTACAATGACACTCAAAAACAGAATCTGCATGATGCCAATGGGAACAAACTATGGTGAGCAGAATGGTGAGATGAGTTTTCTTCATATCGATTACTACAGACAGCGTGCAAAGGGTGGCACAGGTCTTTTAATCGTTGAAAATGCAAACGTTGATTTCCCACAGGGTTCTAACGGTACTACACAGCTTCGTATTGATCATGACAACTATCTTCCACGACTTTACAAGTTCTGCGAAGATATGCATCGTTATGGTACAAAACTTTCTATCCAGATCAACCATGCGGGAGCTTCCGCTATGTCTTCCCGTATCGGTGGACTTCAGCCAGTATCTTCCTCTAACATTCCTTCCAAAACAGGAGGTGCTGTACCTCGCCCATTATCCAAAGATGAAATTCTTGCTATCGTAAAAAAATACGGAGAAGCTGCGAAACGTGCACAGACTGCCGGATTTGATGCTGTTGAGATTCATGCCGGACATTCTTACTTGATTAGCCAGTTCCTCTCCCCTGTATATAATGACAGAACAGATGAATTTGGTGGAAGCATTGAAAACAGAACTCGTTTCTGCCGCATGATCATCGATGAAGTAAGAAGCCAGATCGGACCTCATATGCCAATCATGTTAAGACTTTCTGCGGATGAACTTGTAGATGGCGGAAATACTTTGGAAGATACTTTAAAATATCTTGAATATTTAAATGACGAAGTAGATATCTTCGATGTATCCTGTGGTCTTAACGACTCCATCCAGTATCAGATCGATGCGAACTACATGAAAGATGGCTGGAGATCTTATATGGCGAAAGCTGTTAAAGAAAAGTTCGGCAAACCAGTTATTTCCATGGGTAACTACCGTGATCCTCAGGTCGTAGAAGACACTCTTGCAAGAGGTGACTGTGACTTAATCGGTATGGGACGTGGACTTATCGCTGAGCCAAACTGGGTTCATAAAGTAGCAAATGATGAGGAATGTATGCTTAGAAAATGTATCTCCTGTAACATTGGATGTGCCGGAAACCGTATCGGTGGAAACAGACCTATTCGTTGTACAGTAAACCCATCTGTTCTTGAAGGAGACACACATCTTGGACGCAAAGTAAACAAGAACTGTAACGTAGTTGTAATCGGTGGTGGTACCGCCGGTCTTGAAGCAGCCTGCTCCGCAGCAGAAGTTGGATGTACTACATTCCTTCTTGAGAAAAAAGATGTTCTCGGTGGACTTGCTACAGAAATCTCCAAGATTCCTGCAAAACACCGTTTAAATGATTTCCCTGTATACCTTCAGAGACGTGCTGCTGCTCTTGATAACCTTTACATCTTCAAGAATGTAGAAGCTACTCTTGAAGTGATTGAGAAGTTCAACCCACACATCATCATCTGTGCTACCGGTTCTGCTCCTCTCCTTCCACCTATCACAGGACTTCATGAAAACATTGACAAAGAAGGTGGAAAAGTTGAATCTATCTTAAGCATGATCAAACATGTACCTGATTATCCAGAAGATATGACCGGACAGAAAGTAGTTGTAATCGGCGGCGGTGCTGTAGGTCTTGACGTAGTAGAATTCTTCGCTCCAAGAGGTGCTGAAGTATCTATCGTTGAAATGATGCCTGCAATCGGACGTGATCTTGATCCTGTAACAAAGAACGATACAAAATGCATGATGGAAAAATACAATGTAAACCAGCTTACAAGCACAGCTCTTCAGGAAGTAAAAGAAGACTGCTTCGTTGTTAAGAGTCCAGAAGGCGAAGTTTACGAGCTTCCATTTGATCACGGATTTGTATGCCTTGGTATGAGAGCACAGAGCAAGGTTTACGAAGAAGTATCCAAAGCTTATAAAGACACTAACGTTCGTGTTGAAAATATCGGTGACAGCGTAAGAGCAAGACGTATCATTGA
>CAKREJ010000046.1 GCA_934317185.1 uncultured Anaerobutyricum sp.
ATATGGCGGAACTGGCAGACGCGCTAGACTTAGGATCTAGTTCTTCGGAGTGCAGGTTCGATTCCTGTTATCCGCATAGTAAAAGCCTAATAACTACTGATATAGCGGTTATTAGGCTTTTGTTTTATTTCTAAGATACTAAAAAGGTACTATTTTTTTTGTAAATTAATATTGAGTACTAAAAAATTCACAACAAATATTACGAAAAAGTTTCTAAAGTGTTAAATTTTACTATAGAAAAAAATGATTGTCAGTGTTATAATCAGATGCAAATATTTGATACAAAGAGGTATTGAGATGAGTGAAGCAGTGAGTAAAAACACAAAGCGCATTTATAAGTGGGACAATCTGAAGTGTTTTTTAATTGTTATGGTTGTTATAGGACATTTTGTGAATCAATATGCACCAATATCGAATACAATGAAAAGTCTTTCTCTTTTTATTTATTCTTTTCATATGCCGCTTTTTATTTTTTTGTCCGGATTGTTACAAAAAAAATGGAATGACAGATGTCCATTTCGATGGGATAAAATAATATATTATATTATGATAGGGTATGTATTGAAGTTTTGTATTTATGGAATTAAAATACTATTTCATCAGGAAGCAGTTTTCCATTGGTTTGAAGATACAGGGATTCCGTGGTATATGTTTGCAATGGCTGCATTTATGATTATTGCGTATTTGGTTAAGGATTTGCCTGTGTGGTTTGTTTTGCCGATAAGTATTATGGTAGCTTGTCTTGCAGGGTATGATGAGAAGATAGGGAGTTTTTTGTATCTTTCAAGAATTCTTGTGTTTTTTCCATTTTATTATATGGGATATCATTTGGATATAAAAAAGATACAGGAGATGCTAGATAAACTTTGGATAAAGTGTCTTTCTGCAATTTTCCTTACAGATATGCTTCTATATAACATAGCGAAGATTGAGGATAATTATTCTTATATTCGTCTGCTTACGGGAAGAAATGCGTATACGCTTATCAATGTGGAAAATTGTGGGGCGATACATAGATTATTATTTTATGTGATTGCAATTTTAATGGGAATTGCGATTATCAGTATAATACCGAATTGTAAGGTGCCGGTTATGGGAACGGTAGGGAAGAGGACTTTGCAAATTTATTTTTGGCATCGCCTGGTGTTGTACATACTTACTTTTTCGGGAATTACGGACACAATTATTAAAGAATCCCCGTCAGGTTGGGTGTGGATTTATCTTGCGATAGCAGGGATTCTGCCTTTTATACTATCTGCTGAGATTTTTTCTGTACCCCTTACTTTGATTAAAAATGGTGAGAACAAGATGCTGGCAGGAATCGAAAAAATAAGTATAAACTTTTATAAATGGAAAGAGAGTACCCTTACGGTACTCCCTGTATTAGAGTTTGTCACGATTGTTTTAATGCTCATCTATTATGGTGAGGATGTCGGCATCCTGTAATACTTTTAGGATTCTCTGACAAAAGGGGATGCCAAGTTGCTGCCGCATCATATTATAATGAATAAATTTGATTTGTAAAATATCTGGCTGTTCTGTTAAAAGGTCATACAGGGCATCCAGGTTGTTTCCAAAATATTGAGGGGCATTTAGCTCCTTTTTTATGTTCTGATAAAAATCTTCTTTCTTTTTTATGGATAAACCATCTATTGTGATTATCATTGTACATCATCTCCATAAAGTAAGGTGAAAGTTTTGTAGTGATCTTCGGTATAATAAATCTGTCCGTCATCGGAGTAAATGATACGTTTAGCTCCCCGGCTTTTAGCATTAAGGGTGTCAATATCGCATTCATGATAGGTTCTGCCTGAAACGACAGGAAGTATCTCTTCGTAATTTCCGAAGTAGTCTCCGCCGATGCATTTGCCTGGGGCATAAGGTTCTAAGCTGCCGCCAGACCAGCCAAGCTTTCTGGCTTCCTTTTTCGTGATGAAATTGTCCGGCAACTGTCCGTATTGGATAAGGTAGTTCGTGACATCTTCTTTGGAAGTATAACTTCCGTCTTTGTCAAGGTAGTTATCTGTTTCATCAATTTGTTTTTTGTTACTGTTGGAAAAATTCCCTGTATTGTTTTGATATGTAGAAGCTTCTGATTGGGAGCTTTTTTGTTTGTTCTCTTTAGAAAGGGAAGTGTAGGTTCCTGTTTCGGCAGTGCTTTCTGTATTAAAAGAATAGTTGCAGCCTGCAATCGGAAGAATGATAAGCAGTAAAGTGGAAAATACAGATAACAATCGCCATAATTTCTTTTTTAAATTCATAAAATTCCTCCCTTTATTTATTGTGGTGTTCTCGGAGTTCTCGATGCATTTGTTTTTCGAAAAATCTTTTTATAAAATCAAGAATAAAATAAGATTTAAAGAGTGTATCATACGTTATATGACGCACATTCACAGCGAGAATGCTGAGATATTCTTAAATATTTACAAATAGTATAGCAAAAAGAAAAGAGGCAGTAAAGAAATAGTAAAGAAATTTATTTACGGAAATTTACGCTTTCATACTGCCCTTTTTTAGAATAAAGCTATGATAAGATAGAAACAGGATGGTCTGGTTTACATATCACGACCGATTCTTCCAAATAAGGTAAGTAAATATAAACCGGATAATCCTACAAGATCATAAATTAATCTGGAAAACCAACTGTTTTCTCCAAAAAAGAAGGAAACAAGATTGAACTGGAATATACCAATCAATCCCCAGACGATGGCACCGATAATGGCTAAAGTCAGAGCAGTATAGTCAATCCATTTCATAATAAATAAACTCCTTTCTGCATTTTTGTTTTATCAGTATAACCGTTTTTTATAAATTTATGAAAAGTGAAAGAAAAATTATATTTTTGAAAAAAACGCAGATAATACTTTTAAAACAAATGGAAGGAGTTTTTTTATGAAAAAACAAAAAATTTATGTAACGATGTTATTGGCAGGTATGGTAGTTTGTGCTGTTACCGGGTGTGGAATGAAAAATTCAGATAGCAAAGATGGTATGGAGGCAACTACAGGATGGAGTGTCGAAAATCCGGATACTACGACAAAAAATAAGAAAACGACGGAAAATACAGGGGCAGGAACTTTTGACACATACGAGGATGCAAAGACTTATCTTATGAATAAGTTAGAAGCAGCACACGAAGATATTTCATATGAATTTCGTGAAGAAACGCAGGATTTAATTTCTTATGATAGTGATAATCCGGGAGCAGAAGGATATCAGTTTCATGTATATGAGTCGGAAGGAGGAAAGAAAACAGGAGATTATTATGTAGATAAGGATACAGGAAAAGTATATCGTTATACAAAAGATAATAAAATTACAGAATTCTAATTTTGATTTGATAAAAACGGATGACCTGATAAAGAACCCATAGAAATAAATACTTAGCATTTTTACTTGTTACAGGATTATGGCCGAAGTATTTGTTTTTGTGGGTTTTATTTTAGATAAATGAAGTTAAAAGACGGAATTGTAGATTTTTTGAAGATAATATGATTTATTAGAAAGAAAAAATAGAAAAAAATGTAAATAATACTGGAAAAATATTACAGAATGTGCTATAATGAGTTCCATAATAGATAAAAAAAGATATATTATGGAATAGGAGGAAGGTAAATGACATTTGAAGGGTTTCAGTCATACATAAAGCAGCACGTTCTTAAAGGCTGGAAGGAGGAAGCAGAATTAGAGACGGCAGTTGTCAAAAAGAATAATGGTATTGAATTGTCAGCACTTTATATTAAAAAGCGGGAAGATCAGATTGCACCTGCGATTTATCTGGATGAGTATTACGATTATTATTTAAAAGGAGAAGATCTGGATGAAATTATACAAAGAATTCGGAAAGAATATGAGTGGAAAGTGGCAAGGGTAGTGAACTATCATTTTAATTTAGAGAAGTTTGAGTATGTTCGTGATAGGATTGTATACCGATTGGTGAATTATGAAAAGAACCGGGAAATATTAGAGGAGTGTCCCCATTTGCGATTGTATGATCTTGCTCTGACTTTCCGTTGGGTTGCACATAGTGATGAGATTGGAATTTCGACAGCATTAGTTACTAATCAGGAGTTAGAGGCGTGGGAGATTTCTATTAATGAATTATTATTAGCAGCACGGGAGAATACGCCAAGATTGTTTCCGGCACACATGGTTGATATGGATGAGATGATTCGGAGGGCAGGAATAGATGGTTTAGGAGATGATACGGATATTCCGATGTATATTTTAACAAATCAGCAGGAGGTGAATGGTGCATCCGTGCTTTTATATGATGATGTTTTAGCGGCTTTTGCCCGAAAAAAGAGAACAGATTTTTATATCCTTCCAAGCAGTATTCATGAAGTGATTTTGGTACCGGCAGATAAAATAGAGAACCCGGATGATCTTTTTAAAATGGTTTCGGATGCAAATAAAACAGTGGTTGGACTGGGAGATATTTTGTCGGATTCTGTTTATTATTATAATAGGAAGAAGAATCAGATTATTCCGGTAAGAGAAGAGCGAAAGATTGTCTAAAAGAACATAATAGATTTTTAATAAGTCTTTCAATTTTCTGTTGTCGGGCACATTTTATTGAAAATATACAGTGCTGTGATATACTTGTATCTATGGATTTTACCAGAAAGCAGGTGTTTTAATGTGAGAAAATGGAAGATATTATTTAATATAATTATGGAAACAGTTATGTTTTTTGGAATAGCGGTATTGTTAATTTGGGGAATTCCTAAGATGATGGGTTTTTTCTGGCCTTTTGTAGCAAGCTGGATATTGGCATTACTGGCAACACCGTTGTGTAATTTTTTAGAGAAACATATTAAGTTGAATAAGAAATGGTCCTCGGCAGTGATAATCATTCTTGTATTGTTTGCCATTGCAGGGGGTGGTTATGTTGCTGTAACAAAGCTTGGAAGGGAACTTATGGGACTTTTTTCTCAGGCTCCGGAATATTATATATATGTGCAGCAGACAATAAGATCTTTTGGAGATAGTCTTACAAATATGATTTCTCCAATATCGGCAGATTTTGGAAAGCAGGTACAGAGTGTTTTTAATGATTTCCTGAGTCAGATGGGAGGAGCCATCAACAAGTTTGCACCAAAAGGTGTAGAGATGATGGGTGCTGCGGCAACGGATCTGACAAATGGTTTTATTGGAACCATTGTTATGATTATTTCGGCATATTTTTTTATTGCAGACAAGGAGAGAATTGGCGAAGGATTTTGGAAAATAGTGCCGGAGGATTTAAAACCAACCGTTTGCAATATAAAGGATAAAGTAATCGCAGCATTAGGCGGATTTTTATTAGCACAGTTTAAAATTATGTGTATTGTATTTGGAATTTTATTGATAGGATTTTTATTAATTGGTAATCCTTATGCCTTGCTGCTTGCTCTTGTTGTTTCTTTTGTGGATCTTCTGCCTATTCTGGGAACGGGAACGATATTAATTCCGTGGACATTAATCTGCTTTTTACAGAAGGATTATCGTCAGGCACTGTTTCTTATTGTGTTATATGTAGTTTGCCTGATAGCAAGACAGTTTTTACAGCCGAAGATGATAGCAGATAGTATGGGACTTGATTCTATGGCAACGTTAGTATTGATTTACACAGGATATAAGTTGAATGGAATGAAGGGGATGATTCTTGCGTTGTTGGCAGGTGTGATTGTGTTAAGCTTGTATAGGCTGGGACTATTTGATGGCAAAATAGAAAGGATGAATCAATTGTTGTATGAATACAGACATTGCGAAGACAATATCGGTCGAAAAGAGTAAAATGAAGTAAAAAATCAGATAATTATGTCTAAAAATACTAATTGTCAGAAAATATATTGACTTGTATTATGTGTTATGTTAGAATGATAGTGTTCTGAGCGGGGAGAGGCAGGAATTTTTTTATTATGGAGGTATTCCGATGTTTAAGGGAACAGTGAAGTGGTTTAACAATCAAAAAGGGTATGGCTTTATACAGGATGAGAGTGGCAAAGACATCTTTGTGCATTATACAGGACTGAATATGTCAGGTTTTAAATCCTTAGAAGAGGGGAATGAAGTAGAATTTGATATTGTTCAGGGTGAGAAGGGACCGCAGGCTTCTAATGTAGTGAAGTTGTAGGAGAAAGATACATGAACTTGCCGTTGCAGGAATTGATTTGCAGCGGCTTTTTTCGTATAATAAACGTGAGAAAATATAGAATGATAGGATAATTATTTAAAACTGATTTGTCACATGACGCACATCTCGTAGCAAGGATGCCGATGGCTTCTTGAATTATTGGGATTTTGCATGACACAGATAGTTATAAAATGAGGGAGAATATGAAGCTTTATTTGGTTCGACATGGAGAAAGTGCTCTTAATGAGAAGGGCTGTTATTATGGTATGACAGATGCCATTCTTTCATTGAAAGGGATTAGGCAGGCAGAATATCTGAGGAATCTTTTTAAAAATATTTCTTTTGATTATGTAGTGGCAAGTCCATTGGTTCGTGCTTATAACACGGCACAGATTATAATAGAAGAAAGAGAACAGCAGATTTTTGGTGATAACCGTCTTATGGAACAGAATTTTGGAATTTTTGAGGGACTTACCTATGAGGAGATCAGGAAGATGCATCCAGAAGAACTGGAACAGTGGAACAGGCAGTTTTCCGATTATAAGATTCCGGATGGAGAGAGTTTTATAGATGTAAGAAGACGGGTAGAGGCGTTTTTTCAAGATGTTCCATCAGGAGAAGAAACGAGAAAAGAAACAATGCTTGTTGTGGCACATAAAGGAACACTTGGACATTTGCTTGCAGCGATGTTGAAGCTTCCGTTAGAAGGATATTGGAATTTTACATTTGAACAGGGATGTTATAGTGAGGTGGATTTAGAAGATGGATATGCCATCATAAGAAAGTTAAACGCTGCAATTATTTGAAAGGATTACTTTCGGCAGTGTGAGATATCGGAAAGCTAAAAATAATTGGAACAGAGGAAGAAGAATGGATTTATTTGAGTATATGAGTATGCAGAGGAAGAAGGAAGAGTCTCCACTTGCGGTAAGGATGCGTCCGAAAAAGCTGGATGAAGTTGTAGGACAGAAACATATCATAGGAAAGGATAAGCTGTTATATAGGGCGATTAAGGCAGATAAAATAAGCTCGTTGATTTTTTATGGTCCTCCGGGAACAGGAAAAACGACATTGGCAAAGGTAATTGCCAATACAACAAGTGCTGAGTTTGTGCAGATGAACGCAACTACTTCGGGAAAGAAGGATATGGAACAGGCGGTGACACAGGCAAAGGATGCTTTTGGCATGTATGGTAAGAAAACAATTTTGTTTATTGATGAGATTCATCGTTTTAATAAGGCACAGCAGGATTATCTTTTGCCGTTTGTAGAAGATGGAACAGTGATTTTGATTGGAGCAACAACAGAGAATCCGTATTTTGAGGTAAACAGTGCACTTCTTTCAAGATCGCAGATATTTCATTTAGAGCCGCTTGCAGAGAGTGATATTTATCAATTGATTAAAATAGCTGTAGAAGATAATGAAAAAGGAATGGGGGTCTATGGTGTAAGTATTACGGAAGAGGCAGCATGGTTTATTGCACAAATGGCAGGAGGAGATGCCAGAAGAGCTTTGAATGCAGTAGAATTGGGTGTACTTACGACAAAACCTGATGAAAACGGAAAAGTGATAATTGATCTGGCGGTAGCAGAAGAATGTATTCAGAGAAAGGCGGTCAATTATGATAAAGACGGAGATAATCACTATGATAATGTTTCAGCCTTTATTAAAAGTATGAGAGGAACCGATCCGGATGCAGCGGTATTTTATCTTGCACGCATGCTGGATGCAGGGGAGGATCCGAAGTTTATTGCTCGAAGAATCATGATATGTGCCTCGGAAGATGTAGGCAATGCAGATCCACAGGCTTTGGTTGTTGCGGTGGCGGCATCACAGGGAGTAGAACGGATTGGAATGCCGGAAGCTCGGATTTTATTGTCGCAGGCAGCGGCATATGTTGCCAGTGCACCGAAGAGTAATGCTTGTATAATGGCGATAGATAAGGCGTTGGAAATGGTAAGAAACAACAATACTGGACAGGTTCCGCCGTATTTAAGAGATGCCCATTACGGAGGAGCGAAAAAATTAGGGCATGGTATTGGCTATAAATATGCTCATGATTATCCGGAAAACTATGTAAAACAGCAATATCTTCCGGAAGAGATGAAAGAAGAGGGATTTTATTTTCCGACAGAGAATGGATATGAAAAAGAAATAAAGGCACATTTGACACATTTAAGGGAAAGAGAAGAATGAAGAAGATAAAAAGAATATTGGCGTTGTTGTTAGTGATTTTTTTAGTTGCAATGGTTTTTGTTACGTTATACTGTGCAATTACAGGAAGTCCATATTTTATGGCATCATTGTTTACAATGCTTGCGTTACCGTTATTAATTTATGCGTATATGTTTATTTATCGTATCGTAAAGGATAAAGAAGAAAAATGATATATCAGATGTGAGATGAATACCCCATCTCGCAGCAAGAATGCCGGGGCATTCTTGAATATATAAATTTTGTTGAGTTTTTTCTTGACAATTATTTATTAATAAGATATTATATAAACAGTAAAAGTTACTATTATTAAAAAGTAGTCAGTACAGGATGGGATGACTGCATAAATTAAAATTCAAGAATGCTGAGACGGTCTTGAATCTTATGAAAAGGTTCCGAATGACTACAAAAAGGTATATGTTAAGGAGTATTGCATAAAAGAAAGGGGTTTATTATGCCAGAATTAAAAGGAACAAAAACAGAACAGAATTTAATGACAGCTTTTGCCGGAGAATCTCAGGCAAGAAACAAATATTCTTATTTTGCAAGTAAGGCAAAAAAAGAAGGATATGTTCAGATTGCAAATATTTTTGAAGAGACAGCCAATAATGAGAAAGAACACGCAAAGATGTGGTTCAAACTCCTTGAAGGAGGAGCAATCCGTTCTACAGTTGAGAACCTTCAGGCAGCAGCAGATGGTGAAAACTATGAGTGGACAGATATGTATGCTACTTTTGCTAAAGAAGCAAGAGAGGAAGGTTTTGATGATATTGCTGAAAAGTTTGAAGGTGTTGGAGCCATTGAAAAAGAACATGAAGCAAGATATTTAAAACTTCTTGATAATGTAAAGAAAGAGATCGTGTTCTCCAGAGATGGTGATACAATCTGGCAGTGTGCAAACTGCGGACATATCTGTGTAGGAAAGAAAGCTCCGGATGTATGTCCTGTATGTGATCATCCACAGGCTTACTTCCAGATTAAAGCAGAGAATTTCTAAAAATACTAATTTACTTCTGGAGTAGACAAACAGAAAAATAAAAAAGAAGCAGGTAGCAGATGTGACCTCGGAGCGAGTAAAGAACGCCATCAGGCATTCTTCACGCAGCGACTACTGGCACAGATGCTACCTGCTTCTTTTTTATTTTTCGTCCGTCACTCAAACAAATTAGTATTAAAAAAGCAAGGAAAAGTACTTGACAAAAATATTTATGTCATATATAATAGCCAAATGTAAAGCAAAACTACTTTACATGACATGAGGTGAGAGACTATTGGATAGAATAGTAGAGAAGTCATTACTTTTTGATTTTTATGGTGAATTGTTGACACAGCACCAGAAAGATGTTTATGGAGAGTATATTCAGAATGATTTATCTCCTACAGAGATTGCATCAATTCGGGGAATCAGCCGGCAGGGTGCATATGATTTGATTAAGAGGTGTGAGAAGATTCTTACAGATTATGAGAATCGCCTTCATCTGGTAGAGCATTTTCAAAAGGTAAAGAAAACGGTAGCTTCCATTCATAACTGTGCAGAAGAGATTGCGGAGTGTGACGATAGATCTGTTGTCCGTGAGAAGATTGCACAGATTGCAGAACTGTCCAGCAACATACTGGAAGAGTATTAAGAGCAGGGAGATTTTGTTATGGCATTTGAGAGCCTTACTGATAAATTACAGAATGTCTTCAAGAATTTGAGAAGCAAAGGTCGTCTGACAGAAGCTGACGTAAAGGAAGCGATGAAGGAAGTAAAGAGAGCTTTGCTGGAAGCGGATGTTAACTTCCGTGTAGTTAAGTCTTTTGTCAAGACAGTGACAGACAGAGCAGTAGGACAGGATGTTCTGACTGGACTTAATCCAGGTCAGATGGTAATAAAGATTGTAAAAGAAGAGATGGAATCCCTTATGGGTTCCGAGATGACAGAGCTGGTAATTAAGCCGGGGAATGAGATAACCATTTTCCTTATGGCTGGTCTTCAGGGTGCTGGTAAGACAACAACCTGTGCTAAGATTGCCGGACAGCTTAAGAAGAAGGGAAAGAAGCCTTTGCTGGTTGCCTGTGATGTGTATCGTCCGGCAGCGATTAAGCAGTTAGAGGTGAATGGTGAGAAGCAGGGCGTTCCTGTTTTTACTATGGGAGATAAGAAGAATCCTGTAGATATTGCCAGAGCTTCTGTTGAATATGCTAAAGAGAATGGCAATAACATTGTTATTTTGGATACTGCAGGTAGACTTCATATAGATGAATCTATGATGGAAGAACTGCAGAATATAAAAGCGAATGTCGATGTAACACAGACTGTTTTAGTAGTAGATGCTATGACAGGACAGGATGCGGTGAATGTAGCCAAGAACTTTGAAGACAAAGTCGGCATCGACGGAGTGATTTTAACCAAGCTTGACGGTGATACCCGAGGTGGTGCGGCACTTTCAATTCGTGCTGTTACGGGTAAGCCGATATTATATGTAGGTATGGGTGAGAAGCTGGAGGATTTACAGCAGTTTTATCCAGAGCGTATGACAAGCCGAATTCTTGGGATGGGAGATGTATTTACCCTGATTGAGAAGGCGGAGAATGCAGTGGATGAGGAAGAAGCGAGAAAGTTAGAGCAGAAGCTTCGCAAAGCGGAGTTTGGTTTTGATGACTTCCTTTCTCAGATGCAGCAGATTAAAAAGATGGGAGGTCTTACAGACCTGCTTTCTATGATTCCGGGTGTTGGAAGTCAGCTTAAGAATGTAGATATAGACGATAGTGCTATGGACAGTATTGAAGCGATTATCTATTCTATGACACCGGAAGAGAGAGCAAACCCAAGTATTTTGAATCCTTCCAGAAAGAAGCGTATTGCGGATGGAGCTGGTGTTAAGCTTCAGGATGTGAATAAACTTTGCAAGCAGTTTGAACAGTCACGCAAGATGATGAAGCAGATGAATGGAATGATGGGCAAGGGCGGTCGCAGAAAAGGCGGATTTAACCTTGGTGGAATGAAGCTTCCATTTTAAAAAGCTTTAATTAACGATGGTATCCGGGGTACCGGTTCCAATATAGATGAATAATTTATACACAAATATTATGAAAGAGGTGAATCACATGGCAGTAAAAATGAGATTAAAAAGAATGGGTAAAAAGA
>CAKREJ010000047.1 GCA_934317185.1 uncultured Anaerobutyricum sp.
ACAACACTTACCTTTACAGCATCTGTAGCAGATAAGACAAATCATATGGTAAAACTGTGGCAGACAAGTAAGGATGGAAAGACTTGGGAAGATGTAGCGTTAAGTGGCGGAAGCAAGACATTTACTCTTTACAATATCAGTGAGAATATGTATATTCGCCCGGTTATTACTATTGCACAGCAATACGATTTAAAATATAAGGTTGTACTTGAAGATGGTAAACCTGGAGAGACGTTAGTAACGGATACTTCTATTGCGAAGCTCACAGCGACAAGCAATAATCAGGAAATCGCAAGTGGAGAAAGTCATTCTGCATATATTCCGGTAGAATTTGCACTTACGCTAAATGATGCTTACTATGTAACGGGCTGGAGCAAGAACGTGAAGGCAAGCGAAGATTTATCAGGAGCAAGCCTTGATGCACTAGATAGCAATACAGAAGTCATTGTCACGATTAAAGAAAAACCAGTTGTAACGATTCCTTCCGCTGTAAATGGAAGCATTA
This sequence comes from uncultured Anaerobutyricum sp., assembly GCA_934317185.1. Lineage (GTDB taxonomy): Bacteria > Bacillota > Clostridia > Lachnospirales > Lachnospiraceae > Anaerobutyricum. The sequence goes on from CAKREJ010000047.1 coordinate 506, forward strand.
AAGTAACCTTCCTTGATGCAGATGAGAAAGAAGTTATTGTGAATGACAAAGATCATGTAGAGGCAGGAACCAATCTTATGGTTACTCTGATACCGGATAAAGGCTATGTTGTTGATGATTCTAAGCTGGATGCAGGAATTCAGACAGAGTATACAGATGAAGATAAGTCTGGAAATACAACAGATACGAAGGCTTACAAAGTAGAGAATGTAACAGAAAATGTAAGTGTGACAGGAGCATTTAAGAAGCTTGCAACCTACAAGATTGTTTATGATACAGTAACCGTTGCAGGAGACAGTGCAAATGGAACATTAACGGCACAGGCAGATAGAAAGCAGATGGAATCCTATAAGAGTTCTAAGCTTGACAGTGGAAAAGAGGTATATGCAGGAAGTGAAGTAACCTTTACTGCAACACCGGATGAAGATTATTCTATTCAGGAATGGCGTATTAATGGTACGATCTTGAAAGAAGATGGAATAAAAGTTACGGATTCTGTTTTAACTCTTTCTAATATCGCAGAAGCATATAATGTGACTGTACAGTTTAAGAAGTCTGGAAGTGATACGACAATTACTGCCGGAGCAAACGGTAAGATTATCAGTGCGATTGCAGGAAAGAAGGATCAGATTGATAATATTGAATCTGGATTTGTACTTGCTGCCGGAGCAACGGTAGAGATTACCGCACAGCCGGATACCGGATACAAGGTGGGCTGCTGGAAGGTAAATGGAAGGGTTGTAGATGGACAGACGGATAATAGCTATTCATATACTGCCGATGAAAATGGTACAGGTGCAGCTATTAGCGTACAGTTTGTACAGGTTGATTACACGGTAAGCTGGAGTGCTAAAAACGGTACAGTGACAGCGAAGGATAAAGCAGATAACGCTTATGAAGGAGATAGTGCAGATATTCGAGGTGGAAGTGAGGTAATCTTTACTGCAACTCCGAACGAAGCATACAGAGTAAGTCAATGGAAGGTAAATGGAAAGGTTGTAGAAGGAGAAAATGCAAATACATTTACATTTACTGTTCCGAGTGGGGCTAAAGAAACACCGACCGTTGCTTCTTATAAAGTAGAGGTCATTTGTGAGAAAGATCAGTTTACATTAACCTATGCACAGCCTTCTAATGGAACGCTCACTGCAAAGGGAGCGGCAGGTGAAGTTGCAAGCGGTGATAAAGTAAATGGAGATGAAAAATATACATTTACTGTAAAGCCAGATGCAGATTACATTGTAGAAAGCTGGACAGTAGACGGTAAAGAGATTGACAGTCACAGTAGTACCTACGAAGTGACAGTGAAGAAGGATACAGAAGTTTCTGTACAGCTTGTTCCGGCAGCTTATAAAGTAGCCTATAAAGTAAATAATGAGCTGGGTAAACTTCTTGTTGGTAAAGATACAGAGGAAAAGACCGATGGAGAAACCGCAGTTTCGTATGGAACAGATATCAAGTTTACTGCTGTATCAAATCAGTACTGTCATATTAAAGGATGGAAGCTTGATGACAAGGATATTACAGAGGAAACAGAGGGTGTAAGCATAAGTGCAGACAATTCTGAACTGACTCTTTTAGGAGTGAAGAAAGAACATAAAGTAGAAGCAGTATTTGATGCGGCTACGATGTATGAAGTTTCTTATGAAGTTGATGAAACAGGTGAAGGTACGGCTTCTAATGCGGGAACGCTCAATGCAAAAGCCGGAAATACAGACCTTAAGCTTAAAAAAGATCAGACTACCACAGTAGAAGGAGGAAGAACCCTTACATTTACAGCAAGTCCAAAGAGTGCAGACTTTATGGTAGCAAGATGGTTTGTCAACGGAAAAGAAGTGAAAGACGAACTGACAAATACCTTTGTGATTAAGGAGTTAGACAGAAAAGTTCATGTGACCGTACAGTTTACACAGTATAAGGGCTATGCCCTTCCGGTAAGTGGAGAGGGTTATGTACTTTCTGATATCGAAAGAACACCGGATGATACAACACCGGATACAGAAATTCGAGAGGATGGTACCCTTTCTTTCAAGGTGACACCAGATACAGATAACCAATATATCCGTATTGATAAGATGATTATTAACGGTTATAACGGTCTGACAGGGAAACTTTCGGAAGAAAAAGAACAACCGGATAATTGTGATGCTGTGGAAGTGAAGGATAACAAGGATGGAAGTTACACAGTAACGGTTTCAAAAATTAAGGCAGAAATTACATTAGATATAGTTGCTCATAAACATGCATTAAAGAAAGTTGACAGAGTGGAGCCAACTTGTACCAAGCCAGGAAACAAAGAATACTGGTTCTGTGAGGATGAAAGCTGTAAGGAATTATTCCTTGAGGAAGCAGCATCTAAGGCAGTACAGTGGAAAGACATTGTTCTTCCTGCAAAGGGGCATCGCTATCAAAACGGTATCTGTAAGAATTGTGGAGCGAAAGATCCATCTTATATTAATCTTGGAACTTCAAAATTAAAAGCAGCTACAGGCGGAGTAAGAACCATTAAGCTTAGCTGGAGTAAGGCAAATGATGCTGAAGGATATGCAGTATACCGTTATAACACGAAAACAAAGAAGTATAATCTGATTGCAAGGACAAAGGGTACGGCATATAACGATAAGAAACGTACTCCGGGAACGGTTTATAAATATGTTGTAAAGGCATATGGTGTACGTCAGAAAAAGACAATTTATGGTAAGAATTCTAATGTGGCTTCTGCTGTTACAAAGCCAAAAACACCAAAGATTACGGATGTAAAGAAAGCGGGTGCAACGAAAGCAGCCATACATGTTAAAACAGAAAAGAACGTAAAAGGTTACGAGCTTTACGAGTATATGTGGCAGACAAAGAAGTTTAAACTTGTTGGAAAGATTGAGGGCAGAAAATATTATAAATATGATAGTAAAAAGAAGAAATTTGTCCGTGACAGAAAGTCTAAGGTTGTACAGAATGCAAAGAAAAAGACAATTTCTGTAAAAATCACAACAAACAATGTAAACTTCAGACGCTACAGAAGATATCGTTTCAAAGTACGTTCTTATGTGAAATACAGTGGTAAAAAGATTTTCAGTAAGCTTTCTAAACAAAAGATTGTAACTCGTTAAGCGGGAATTATGCTTTGTAGCGAAATTAAAAAGGACTCCCCGGAAGGTTTGGATGCCTCCTCCTTCCGGGGAGCCTTTTTTGTGATTTATAGAGGGAGTATTCTTTCTTGACTGTATAGAAAAATCAGCCTATTATAAGAACTAGAAAATGCATATAGCTTTTATTTTTTATATTTGCAGGTGTTGGAGGAGAAAGTAATATGAGATTGACAAGTTATGCGATGGAAGAATTAGAATGTCCGAAATGTGGACATAAGCATTCTCTTAGAAAGTATAAAGTTATTAATGTGACAGAGAAGGCAAAATTAAAAGAAGATATATTGAAGAACCGGCTTTTCCAATTTAGCTGTGATTCATGTGAGTATATGGCACCACTTACTTATGACAGTCTGTATGTAGACAGCCAGAGAAATATTATGATTTATATGACTCCGGTTATGAATACAGAGATTAAAGAAGAAATCGCAGCGTTAGAACAGGAACAGGGACCAGATAAGCGTCTGGTAGATAATATTAATGATTTAAAAGAAAAGATTATGATTGCCGATAATCATTTAGATGACCGTGTGATAGAGATTATTAAAATAATGTATCTTGATCAGATTAAGAAAGAGATGGAAGAGGATACTCTCTTAAATATTCTTTTTGATTATAACAGAGATAACTATTGTTTTCTTGTCTTTTTCCAGAAAAAAGGAATTGGAAAGATTCCATTGACAAGAGAATTCTACCGTCAGGTTGAGGATAAGTACAGGGAAGCGATTAAAGAACATTCTACAGATCATTTTATGAAGATTGATATGGAGTGGGCAGGAAAGATTCTTTTTAAGAATCGCAATAATTTAACAAATTAAGTAAAGAATCTTCTCCCTCTAAGTATAAACGAAGGCAGGAGAGGAATTACCAAAAAGAAATAAAAAAGTCCTTGCACTTCATATGACGTTATGGTATAATAAGAACGCTGTTTGAAATAAGATAACTATTGAATATAATTAATTAATGAAACATATATTGGAAGAGGTGAATAAGATGCGTGAGGGAATCCATCCAAAATACTATCAGGCAAAGGTTGTATGTAACTGCGGTAACGAATTTGTTACAGGTTCTACTAAAGAAGACATCCATGTAGAAATTTGTTCTAAATGTCATTCATTCTACACAGGACAGCAGAAAGCTGCTAAGGCTCGTGGACGTATTGACAAGTTCAATCGTAAATATGGCATGAATCAGAATTAATAACCGGAAGGTTTTGAATTAGGCGGCGGTGCAATGTATCACAGAGAATGTTGTGATGTTGTACCGTCGCCTAATTTTGGTTATATCAGATGTGCACTGGAAGTATGTCATGCGTTGCATGATGCACATCTTACAGCAAGAATGCTGAGGCGTTCTTGAAAGGAGGTGCTCTTTGAAAAAAACAAGTATTGGCGGACAGGCAGTAATGGAAGGGGTTATGATGAAGAATCTTGACCGTTATGCCGTTGCTGTCCGAAAACCGAATCACGAAATAGAAGTAATGACAGATGAGTATAAGAGTCTGGGAAGCCGTTATGCAATTCTTAGATTGCCGATTATTCGAGGCATTGTTAATTTTGGAGAGTCTTTATATATCGGGTTGAAGACATTATCATACTCTTCTTCTTTTTATGAGGAAGAAGACTATGAGCCGGGAAAGGTAGAACAGTTTTTAACTAAAATTTTTGGAGATAAACTGGAAAGTGTTCTTATGGGAATTACAATGATGATTTCTGTTGTTCTGGCATTGGGTATTTTTATGGTATTTCCGTTTTTTCTGACCAATTTGATGAAGAGTTTTCTGCCTTCATACAGTATAAGGACACTTATAGAAGGAATCATTCGTGTACTATTGTTTTTGCTGTATATATGGCTTATATCTAAGATGGAAGATATAAAGAGGGTATTTATGTATCATGGGGCAGAACATAAGACGATTAATTGTTTAGAACACGGAGAAGATCTGACACCAGAGAATATCAAAAAATATTCCAGATTGCATAAACGCTGTGGGACTAGTTTTCTGCTGATTGTTATGATCGTCAGTATCGTAGTATTTATGTTTATTCGTGTGGACAGTTTATTGTGGAAGTTCATTCTCAGAATTTTGCTTGTTCCGATTGTGGCCGGTATTTCTTATGAATTTATCCGTCTGGCAGGGCGTAGTGATTCTAAGATCGTGAATATATTAAGTAAGCCTGGCTTATATCTTCAATACTTTACAACGAGAGAGCCGGATGCAGAGATGATGGAAGTGGCAATCAAAGCGGTAGAAGGTGTATTTGACTGGAGAGAATACCTTCGGGCAATGCATAATGGAGAGCTGGAGGATTGAACATGACAATTCGGGACGTTTTAACGAATATACGAGAACGACTGCAAAAAGCAGGAATTGAAGATTTTGAATATGAAAGCTGGGTTTTTCTTGACTGGAAGCTTCATGTCAACAGGGCAGATTTTTATATGAATCCGAATGGTGAAGTAAAGCAGGAGCTTTTGGAGGAACTGGAAGATATTCTTTTAAAAAGAGAACAGAGAGTTCCCCTACAGTATCTCATGGGTGAATGTGAGTTTATGGGATTTGACTTTGCTGTAGATGAACGAGTTTTGATTCCGAGACAGGATACAGAGTGTCTGGTTGAACTGGCTGTCGAAGATATTCGAAATGTTAACACACAGAAGCGAGATGCGTCTGATAACGTAGCCGGTCGGCTTTCTGGGGATTGTGATGGGGACAGAACAAAGCTTTTGCAAAATGAACAGAAGGTTAAAGTGTTAGATTTATGCACAGGAAGCGGCTGTATCGGTATTTCCGTAGCAAAGCTTTGTCCCAATACGGAAGTGACTCTCGCAGATATTTCTGAGGGTGCATTAACTGTCGCTAAGAAAAATGCAGAAAACCTGAATGTTAATGTCACTTTAACAAAGGGAAATCTTTTTGAAAATATAGAGGGAAGATTTGACTATATATTGTCAAATCCACCTTATATTCCATCCCAGGTCATTGACGGATTGATGCCGGAAGTAAGGGAGCATGAGCCTCGTCTGGCTCTTGATGGAGAGGCGGATGGCCTTGCCTTTTACCGTAAAATCATACATCAGGCTCCGGATTATCTGAATCAAGACGGACGGATTTACTTCGAAATCGGAGCAGAGCAGGGAGAGGATATGTTGCGACTCATGAAGGAAAGAGGATTTTTGGAAGTAAAAGTGCATAAAGATCTCGCAGGACTTGACCGAATCGTAACAGGCATATATAGTAGAAGATAGTCTGTGTTTTACTTACGAAACACATAGCAGCAGGATTGTTCAAGAACTCCGAGACATTCTTGAACAATAATCATTTAGAAACAGAGTGAAGCTGAATGATTATAAAATATACAATAGCAGGAGGAAGAAAGATGTTTGATAAATTAGAGGATCTTGTAAAACGTCTGGATGAAGTTATGCAGGAACTGAGTGAGCCGGATGTAGTAAGTGATCAGAACCGCTTTCGTAATCTGATGAAAGAACAAAATGAGCTGGCTCCGATCGTAGAGAAATACAAAGAGTATAAAGAAGCAAAACAGACAATTGAAGACAGCGTGGAGATGCTTGAGGAAGAACGTGATGAAGAGATGCGTGAACTTCTGAAAGAGGAATTATCCGAGGCAAAGAAAAATGTAGAACAGTATGAAGAGGAATTAAAGGTTCTTCTTCTCCCAAAAGACCCTAACGATGATAAAAACGTTATCGTTGAGATTCGTGCAGGTGCCGGTGGAGATGAGGCCGCATTATTTGCAGCAGAGATTTATCGTATGTATAAAAACTATGCAGAATCAAAACGTTGGAAAACAGAATTCATTGATGTGAATGAGAATGGTATTGGTGGATTTAAGGAAGTTTCCTTTATGATTAATGGTCAGGGTGCATACTCCCGTCTTAAATACGAGAGTGGTGTTCACCGTGTACAGCGTATCCCGGCAACAGAGTCCGGTGGACGTATCCATACTTCTACAATTACCGTAGCAATTATGCCGGAGGCAGAAGAGGTTGATGTACAGCTTGATATGAATGACTGTCGATTTGATGTATTCCGTGCTTCAGGAAATGGTGGTCAGTGTGTAAATACTACGGACTCTGCTGTTCGATTAACACATATCCCAACAGGTATCGTTATTTCCTGTCAGGATGAGAAGTCACAGCTTAAGAACAAAGATAAAGCAATTAAAGTACTTCGTGCACGTTTGTATGATTTAGAGCAGTCTAAAGCACATGATGCAGAAGCAGAGCTTCGTAAGAGTCAGATCGGAACAGGTGACCGTGCAGAGAAGATTCGTACTTATAACTTCCCACAGGGTCGTGTGACAGATCACAGAATTAAATTAACTCTCCATCGTCTGGATGATATTTTAAATGGAGATCTCGATGAGATTATTGATAGCTTAACTGCAGCAGATCAGGCAGCTAAATTAAGCAAATTACAGGAAATGGAGCGTTAAGAATTATGCAGGAGTGGAAGAAAAATATCAGACAGGTTGTTCCATATGTACCAGGTGAACAGCCAAAAGAAGCAAATGTAATAAAGTTAAACACGAACGAGAATCCTTATCCACCTTCACCGAAGGTAAAAGAACAGTGTGCGAAGCTTTGTGCTAAAACCGAAGAGTTACGTCTTTATCCGGATCCAACAGCCGGAATGTTGGTGGAGGCAATCGCAAAATACAAGGGATTAGACAGCAATCAGGTTTTTGTCGGAGTTGGCTCTGATGATGTACTTGCGATGGCTTTTCTTACATTTTTTAATAGCGAAAAGCCGATATTTTTCCCGGATATCACCTATTCATTTTATGATGTGTGGGCTGATCTGTTCAAGATTCCATATGATAAGAAGTCGCTAGATGAAAACTTTATGATTAAGAAGGATGACTACTACTGGAAAAACGGTGGAGTCGTATTCCCGAATCCGAATGCCCCTACCGGTGTTTTAATGCCACTTGATGAGATTGAGGATATTATCGCTCATAATCAGGACGTTATTGTTATCGTAGATGAGGCATATGTAGACTTTGGCGGACAAAGTGCACAGGAACTTCTCTCGAAATACGAGAATCTTTTAGTTGTGCAGACATTTTCCAAATCACGATCTATGGCAGGAATGCGTATCGGATATGCTATGGGTTCTTCAGAATTAATTAAAGCTTTAAATGATGTGAAGTATTCTTTTAACTCCTACACAATGAATCGCCCGTCCATTCTTTTAGGAACAGCATCCGTTGAGGATGATGCCTATTTTAAAGAAACGGTGGATAAGATTATTAATACAAGGGAATGGTTCAAAGCAGAAATGAAAAAGCTTGGATTTACCTTCCCGGATTCTAAAGCAAACTTCCTGTTTGCTTCCCATCCGGAAGTGCCGGCAAAAGAAATATTTGAGGCAGCCAGAGCAAATAATATTTATGTAAGATATTTTGACAAACCTCGTATTAACAATTATTTGCGAATTACAATTGGAACAGATGAAGAAATGGAAAAATTCCTGGAATTCTTAAGAGCTTTTCTGAAAAATCGTAAATAAACATAGTATTATTATGAAATATATTGTAAAATATATGTATTACAATATAAGATAATGACAGGGAGGATTACTATGAAAAAGATTCTGTTTGCAGCTTCTGAATGCGTACCTTTTATGAAAACAGGTGGACTCGCAGACGTAGTAGGAGCATTACCAAAAGAATTTGACAAAAACGAGTGGGATGTGCGTGTTGTAATGCCGAACTACCGGGGAATTCCGGAAGAGTACCGTAATAACTTCGAGTATGTTACTCATTTCTATATGGGCGTAGGTCCTTACATCCCTAACGTACATGTAGGTATTATGAAGTACGTTTATAATGGTATTACATATTATTTTATTGATAATCTGGATTACTTTGGAGCGTGGGAACCATACTCAGATACAAGAACAGATGTAGAAAGATTTACTTTCTTCTGTAAAGCGGTTCTTTCTATACTTCCTGTTATCGACTTTCGTCCGGATCTCATCCACTGTCATGACTGGCAGACAGGTTTAATTCCGGTGTATTTAAAGACAGAGTTTGCGGCTAATCCATTCTTCTGGGGTATCAAGACAATTATGACAATTCATAATCTTCGTTTCCAGGGAGTATGGGATATTAAGACTATGAGAGGCTTAAGTGGACTTCCGGATGAGCTGTTCACACCGGATAAGTTAGAATTTAAGAAAGATGCCAATATGTTAAAGGGTGGAATTGTTTACTCTGATTTCATTACAACTGTAAGTAATACTTACGCACAGGAAATTCAGACAGCATATTATGGAGAAGGATTAGACGGACTGTTAAGTGCACGTAATCAGAGCCTTTTTGGAATTGTAAATGGTGTCGATTATGCATTATATGATCCATCTAACGATGCAAAGATTTATCAGAATTATGCAGAAACAGACCATAAAAAAGGAAAAGCCGCCAATAAGGCAGAACTCCAGAAGCAGCTTGGTCTTGAAGTGAATCCAAATAAATATATGATTGGACTGATTTCCCGTCTGACAGATCAAAAAGGACTTGATCTGGTACGTTACGCAATGGACAGGATTATTGATGACAATACGCAGGTTGTAGTAATCGGAACAGGAGATCCAACTTACGAAGAAATGTTCCGTTATTATGCATGGTGCAACTCCGATAAAGTTTCTGCCAACATCCTCTATTCCGATGATCTGGCTCATAAACTGTATGCAGCAGCGGACTCCTTCTTAATGCCGTCCTTATTTGAGCCATGTGGTTTAACACAGATCATCGCTTTCCACTATGGAACGCTTCCGATCGTTCGTGAAACCGGTGGATTAAAAGATACCGTTATCCCTCTGAATGAATTTGAAGATACCGGAGACGGATTCTCCTTCAGTAACTATAATGGAGACGAACTGATCAATACAGTGAACTATAGTAAATATATTTACTTTGAACAGCCAGAGCTTTGGGATCATATGGTAACAAGAGCGATGGAAAAAGACCTTTCCTGGGGAGTTTCCAAAAAACGTTACGAAGAATTATACAATACTTTAATCGGAAGATAGAACACTAATTTAATTCATTAACAACGGACGAACCGTGGAAATAAAAAATCCTTATTTATTAAAGAAAACGGACGAAAAATAAAAAAATATATAGTAGCATCTGTGCCAGTAGTCGCTATGTGAAGAATGTTTGCTTAACAGCTCACATTCTTTACTCGCTCCGAGGTCACATCTGCTACTATATATTTTTTTGTTTGTCTGTTTTTTCGTCAACTTTTCAAATAAGGATTTTTTATTTTCTGCGGTTCTGTCTTTTCCTAAACTGAAGATGAGAATTAAATTAGCTAAGAGAAAGCGGGGAATCTCCATAAGATTGTGAAAATTAATTTTCCCCTCTTCCC
>CAKREJ010000048.1 GCA_934317185.1 uncultured Anaerobutyricum sp.
CTCCGAGGTCACATTTAACCCTACTTTCTTTTTTTATTTTTCTGTCTCTTGGCTCCAGTAGAAGAAGTTAAATTAAACAGTAGGGGAGAGAGAAGGGGGAGAAGACGGAAGAAATTGGGTGTCCTCTCCCCCCCTCTTCCTTCCACACTATTTAGTTCTCATCTTCAATTTAGCAACAGACGAGAACCGCAGAAATAAAAGAATCCTTATTTGAAGAATTGATGAAAAAACAGAAAAATAAAAAAGTATATAGTAGCAGATGTGACCTCGGAGCGAGTAAAGAATGCGAGCTTTCTTGCGAACATTCTTCACACAGCGACTACTGGCACAGATGCTACTATATACTTTTTTATTTTTCGTCCGTTTTCTCCAACAAATAAGGAGTTTTTATTTCCGCGGTTCGTCCGTCTCTAATGAACTAAATAGTAAATTGACATATTTTTTGAAAGAAGTTATGATATATGCATGTCACAAATGAGAACTAACTAGAGGAGATAAAAGATTTAATTATGAAACAGTGCATGGATTCAGATAATCTTCATAGAAGATTAAAAAAAATAATAGGGCAGTTACAGGCGGTAGACCGTATGATAGATGAGGAGGTTCCATGTGAGGATATTTTATCACAGATGAATGCGGCAAAGTCGGCAATTCATAAATGTGGGCAGATTGTGTTAGAAGGCCATATTAAGCATTGTGTGAAGGATGGTTTGGAGCATGGAGATGCAGATAAAACAGTAGAGAATTTTACAAAAGCGGTAGAACGTTTTGCTAATATGGGGTAAAATGTTTTTTGGAATTAGCAATTAAATTAGGAAACTTTTCAGGAGGAATTTATGTATCAGTTTTTTATCCAGTCTGATAATATTAAGGAAGAGGAGGTTTTCATTACAGAACCGCAGGATGTGAATCATATTCGTAATGTTCTTCGCATGAAAAAAGGTGAAAAAGTTTCGCTTTGCTGTGAAGAGAAGGAAAAGGAATATATTTGTAGTATAGAAGCTTTTGAGTCAGATATTATCAGGACATTGATTATTGATATTAATGGAGAATCAAGAGAACTGCCGGTAAAGATTACTCTTTTTCAGGGCCTTCCGAAAAGTGATAAGATGGAATTGATTATTCAGAAGGCAGTTGAACTTGGAGCGGTGGAAATTGTTCCGATGGCTACGAAGAGAGCAGTTGTAAAGCTTGATGCGAAGAAAGCGGCAAAGAAGGTACAGCGGTGGAATGAAATTGCAAAGAGTGCGGCAAAGCAGTCAAAAAGAGGATTGATTCCGGAGGTAAAGCCGGTGTTGTCTTTTAAAGAAGCAATCGAGTACGGAAAAAGTATGGATATGCTTTTGATTCCTTATGAGGATGCAAAGGGAATTGCTCATTCAAGAGAAGTGATAGAAGCTGTAAGAGGAAGTAAGAGTCTTGGTATTTATATCGGACCAGAGGGCGGATTTCCGGAAGAGGAGATTTCTGTTGCGATGGATGCCGGAGCGAAACCGATAACACTTGGACATCGTATTTTGCGTACAGAAACCGCTGGAATGGCGATGCTTTCTATATTGATGTTTATGCTGGAAGAAGATTAAGAATATATAATTTGACAGGAGGATGTGATGGCAGGTTCAACGTTTGGAACATTGTTCCGTATGACAACATGGGGGGAGACACACGGAAAAGGAGTAGGTGTTGTAGTAGATGGATGTCCGGCAGGACTTTCTTTGAGCGAAGAAGATGTGCAGAAATATCTGAATAGAAGGAAGCCGGGACAGTCTAAGTATACAACAAAGCGAAAAGAAGATGACAAAGTAGAGATTCTATCAGGAGTTTTTGAGGGAAAGACAACGGGAACGCCAATTTCTATGGCAGTATTTAATAAAGACCAGCATTCAAAAGACTATTCTGCGATTAAGGATATTTATCGACCAGGTCATGCAGATTATACTTTTGATAAAAAATATGGTTTCCGTGATTATCGTGGCGGTGGACGTTCTTCCGGAAGAGAAACCACTGCGAGGGTAGCTGCTGGTGCGGTGGCTGCAAAAGTATTAGAAGAACTTGGTATCGAGGTGTTTGCTTATACGAAGTCAATCGGACCGATTCAGATTGATAAAGATAGATTTTCAAAAGAAGAAAGAGATAAAAATGCATTATATATGCCGGATGGACAGGCGGCAGCACAAGCAGAAGAATATCTCCAGAATAAGATGAAGGAATTAGATTCCTGTGGAGGCGTTGTAGAATGTGTGATTACGGGGATGCCGGTTGGAATTGGTGAACCAGTATTTGATAAGCTAAGTGCTAATCTTGGAAAAGCGATTTTGTCTATTGGAGCAGTAAAGGGATTTGAAATCGGAGATGGATTTGCAGCGGCACAAAGTGCAGGTTCTGAAAATAATGATGATTTTTATAATAAGAATGGCAGCATTGAAAAGAAGACGAATCATGCCGGAGGTATTCTTGGAGGTATGAGCGATGGTTCGATGATTACGCTTCGTGCAGCATTTAAGCCAACGCCATCCATTGCACAACCGCAACAGACGGTAAACAGAGCAGGGGAAGATACAGAGATTGTCATCCATGGAAGACATGATCCGATTATTGTGCCAAGAGCAGTTGTTGTTGTTGAGACTATGGCAGCAGTAACGGTACTTGATATGTTACTCCAGAATATGGGAAGCCGTCTTGAAGGTGTAAAAAACTTTTATGGAAGTGATAAAAAATAGGGATAAAGGTTGTACATTTGCTTTGTTTATGATAAAATCAAATTTATGTGTAAAGTTAAGGAGAGTATATGTATAAGTTATTAGCAAAAGATGGCATGGCCAAACGAGGAGAGTTTGAGACAGTCCACGGTACGATACAGACTCCTGTTTTTATGAATGTGGGAACAGTAGGAGCGATTAAGGGAGCTGTTAGCACGGATGATCTTCGTGCGATCGGAACACAGGTAGAGCTGTCGAACACATATCACCTTCATGTAAGGACGGGGGATAAGTTAATTAAGGAGTTTGGTGGACTTCATAAATTTATGGGATGGGATAAACCAATTCTTACAGATTCCGGTGGATTTCAGGTTTTTTCCTTATCTGGTCTTCGAAAAATAAAGGAAGAAGGAGTATATTTTCAGTCACATATTGATGGACATCATATTTTTATGGGACCGGAAGAAAGTATGCAGATTCAGTCAAATCTGGGTTCTACGATTGCGATGGCATTTGATGAATGCCCGTCAAGCCGTGCAGATAGAACCTATATTCAAAATTCGGTAGACAGAACAACAAGATGGTTAGAACGCTGTAAGAAGAAGATGAAGGAATTAAACAGCCTGCCTGATACAGTTAATCCGCATCAGATGTTATTTGGGATTAATCAGGGAGGAATTTTTGCAGATATTCGTGTTGAACATGCAAAGAGAATCCGTGAACTTGATTTAGATGGATATGCAGTGGGTGGTCTTGCCGTAGGTGAGACACATGAGGAGATGTATCATATCCTTGATGAAGTTGTTCCATATTTGCCGGAGGATAAGCCAACATATCTTATGGGAGTAGGAACACCGGCGAATATTATAGAGGCAGTTGACAGAGGTGTAGATTTCTTTGACTGTGTATATCCTTCCAGAAACGGAAGACATGGTCATGTGTATACCCATCATGGAAAGCTGAATCTTTTTAATAAGAAGTTTGAATTGGATCCTCGTCCTATCGAGGAGGGATGTCAGTGTCCGGCGTGTCGGACATATAGCAGAGCCTATATTCGACATCTGTTGAAAGCAAAGGAGATGCTTGGAATGCGTCTTTGTGTTCTTCATAACCTGTATTTCTATAATCATTTAATGGAAGAGATACGAGGAGCGATTGATGAACACCGCTATAAAGAGTTCAAAAAAACCACATTAGAAGGTTTTTTGACACCGGAAGAAGAATACCGGTAATATAATTATTTATATAAGAATAATGGAGGTAAAGAAATGTTATTAGCACAGAGTGCGAGCGCAGGCTCATCTATTACAATGATTCTTGCATATGTAGTTCTTTTTGGAGCAATCATTTATTTTATGACAATCCGTCCACAGAAGAAGCAGCAGAAAGCGGCTGACGAGATGCATGCATCTATGCAGGCAGGAGACAGCGTATTGACTACAAGCGGATTTTATGGTGTGATTATTGATATCATGGATGATACAGTGATCGTAGAATTTGGTAATAACCGCAATTGTAGAATTCCGATGCAGAAGAATGCAATCGCAGCAGTAGAGAAGCCAAATCTTACAAAGACAGAAGAAGAATAATTCATTTATAAAACGAATGAAAAATTAAAAAGCAGATAACCGCAGGAATGAGCTTGGAGCAGAGTATGGATACAAATCGTATTCAACGTGCTACGATCAATGATATACCTGTGGTTAGCTGCTTTTTTTGTTTGTTGTATATCCGAAAGGTGATCTGTTCTTAAGCTTGTCTGTTGTTCTAAAGAGCTTTCCATTCTCATAGATTGTAAAAAAGCTTTTTGGGTGTAGCCGATGGATGGAGTTTCGTATAAAAGCTGGATGATACGGGCAGGGAGGCTGTTTTTATCTGTAGTAATTGCTGTGCTGCTTACGTTACTTTTTTTGGCAGTCTTTGCATTTGCTATGTTAAAAGGGAACTTTTCTGTATCTGTGCAAAGAATAGGTTTGATTGTAATGAGCACGATTGCCTGTTTTATTGGTGGGTTTTTATGTGGCAGGAAAAATACAAAAAAGAGCTATTTATGGGGATTAACTGTAGGAATTCTTTATTGCCTGTTTTTTGTAGTACTACGTTTTGGAATGGGGCAGAGTTTTATACCAGATACTAAATTTTTTACAACGTTGCTTTATAGTGCGGCAGGGGGGATGCTTGGAGGGATGTTGAGTTAATCATGGCGTTTACTAAAAAGTCCTTTTCTTACGAGACGGTTTGTGTTATAATAGCTTACAAAGTGTCAGCTTAGATGCTTTGCATACTAGATTATGAAGTGAGGAGGCGTTATTAATGAAACGTGTAAAGACACTGACCGGAAACAAAACATACGGTACTACTATGTGTAAAGGTGGATGTGGCGAATGCCAGACATCCTGTCAGTCTGCCTGCAAGACATCCTGTACAGTAGGTAATCAGACTTGCGAGAGTAATAAATAATTAAAAAGCACAACAGAAACAGATTTCTGAACATATGCTTGAAGTAGGGTGAACTGTCTTTTTGTCAGTTCACCTTATCTCTTGTACAGAAAAACTTTTACAAAATCACTTTATGATAATGCAGGAAAATTATAGTTTTATGAATGAGTATTGAATAACTATTTCAAATAAAATAGAAAAATGAGGAAACAGAAAGGGATAATTAACGTGATTCACCAGTATAAAAATAATGGATATAATATTGTTATGGATGTGTGCAGCGGTGCGATCCATGTAGTTGACGATGTGACATATGACGTAATTGCTTTATATGAAGAAAAGAGCTTAGAGGAAATTGAAAAAGAACTTTCCGGCAGCTATAATAAGGAAGAGATTGAGGAGTCATATAAAGAAGTAACTTCTTTAAAAGAAGAAGGTTTATTATTTACAGAAGATATTTATGAAGATTATATCAATGAAGTAAAGAGTAGAAAGACAGTGGTAAAGGCACTTTGTCTGCATATTGCTCATGACTGCAATCTTGCCTGCCGTTACTGTTTTGCAGAAGAAGGCGAGTATAAGGGACATCGTGAACTTATGAGTGCAAAAGTAGGAAAAGCCGCTCTTGACTTTCTTGTAGAGAATTCTGGCAATCGTCATAATCTTGAAGTGGATTTCTTTGGTGGTGAGCCGACGATGAACTTTGATGTTGTAAAGGAAGTTGTCGAGTACGGACGCTCTCTTGAGAAAAAATATGATAAACATTTCCGTTTTACTTTTACAACCAATGGTGTTCTCTTAAATGACGAAATGATGGAATTTGCTAATAAAGAGATGGATAATGTTGTTTTAAGTGTTGATGGAAGAAAAGAAGTCCATGACTATATGCGTCCTACAAGAAACGGTAAGCCAAGCTATGATCTTATTATGCCGAAGTTTATTCGTTTTGCAGAGTCAAGACATCAGCAGAAGTATTATGTAAGGGGAACTTTTACAAACAGAAATCTTGATTTTTCTAAAGATGTTCTTCATCTTGCAGATTTAGGTTTTGAGCAGATTTCTATGGAGCCGGTTGTAGGACAGCCGGAAGAACCGTATGCAATTCAGGAAAAGGATCTCCCACAGATTTTTGATGAGTACGACAGACTTGCAAAAGAGATGATCAAGAGAGAAAAAGAAGGAAGAGGATTTAATTTCTTCCACTTTATGCTTGACCTTACAGGCGGACCATGTGTGGCAAAGAGACTTTCCGGATGTGGAAGCGGAACAGAATATCTGGCAGTTACACCGTGGGGAGATTTATATCCATGCCATCAGTTTGTAGGGGAAGACAAGTTCTTACTTGGTAATGTTTTTGATGGAATTAAACGTACAGATATTTGTGATGAATTCCGTTCCTGTAACGTATATACAAAGAAGAAATGCAAAGAGTGTTTTGCAAGATTTTATTGTAGTGGCGGATGTCCTGCAAATTCTTATAATTTCCACGGCACAATTGACGATTCGTATGATCTAAGCTGTGATATGGAACGTAAGAGAGTAGAATGTGCGATTATGATTAAAGCAGCGTTAGCAGATACAGAGGGCGAAGAGGAATAAATGGAAAAGTGGTTTATCGCTTCAAAAAGGGCAGATTTTAATAAGCTTGGAGAATTGTTTCATATCAGTCCGGTAACAGCACGACTGATGAGAAACAGAGATTTAACAACGGTGGAAGAAATGCAGCATTATTTGTATGGAACGCTGTCAGATCTGTATAATCCCCACCTTTTAAAGGATGCAGATAAAGGGGCGGAAATCATAAAAGAAAAGATAGAAGCCGGGAAGAAAATTCGTATTATATCAGATTATGATGTTGATGGAGTTTCGTCAAATTATATTTTATACAAGGGATTGAAGCGTTGTGGAGCAGATGTGGATTATAAGATTCCGGACCGTGTAGAGGATGGCTATGGAATTAATGAACATCTGATAGAACAGGCGGCAGAAGATGGAATTGATACGATTATTACCTGCGACAATGGAATTGCTGCGGCAGAACAGATCGCTTATGGTAATTCTCTGCAGTTGACAGTTGTTGTAACAGATCATCATGATATTCCATTTCAAAAAGAAGAGGATGGGACCAGCACCTATCTTCTTCCGCCGGCAGCGGCAGTAATCAATCCAAAGCAGCAGGACTGCCCATATCCTTTTAAAAGTATATGTGGGGCAGTTGTTGTCTATAAATTTATTCAGGTATTATATGATCTTTTTGGGATTGATCGCAGAGAAAGTGAAGCTTTTCTTGAGATTGCAGCACTGGCAACAGTCTGTGATGTCATGCCTTTGTTCGATGAAAACCGCATTCTTGTAAAAGAGGGACTGAAGCGTATGCAAAATACACAGATACCGGGACTTCAGGCTCTTATAGAAGCAAATCATCTTGAAGATAAGAAGTTGTCTTCCTATCATTTTGGATTTATCCTCGGACCATGTATTAATGCTTCCGGACGACTTACCTCGGCAAAAGAAGCGTTAGAGCTTCTTCTTTGTGAGAATAAAGAGATCTGCAGACAAAAAGCAGAGGCACTTACCGCATTAAATGCAGAACGAAAAGAAATGACGGCTGATGGTGTGAAAGCAGCAAAAGAATATTTGGAAAGCACAGGTCATGCAGCAGATAAAGTGTTAGTTGTGTATCTGCCGGAATGCCATGAAAGCATTGCCGGAATCATTGCCGGAAGAATGAAGGAATATTATCATAAACCGGTATTTGTGCTCACAAGAACAAAGGAAGGATTAAAAGGCTCCGGACGCTCAATTGAAGCTTATCATATGTATCAGGAGATGAATAAGATCAAAGAATGTTTTGATAAGTTTGGAGGGCATCCGATGGCAGCAGGTCTTTCTATGAAGGAAGATAAATTAGAAGAATTTCGGGAGAGACTTAATGCAAATGCGGTACTTACGGAGGATGATTTTGTAGAAAAGGTACATATCGATGTGGCATTACCTGTTTCCTATTTATCAGAGAAGCTTATAAAGGAGTTTGAGCTGTTAGAGCCTTTTGGCAATGAAAATACAAAGCCGGTTTTTGCACAAAAGAACTTGTACATAAAGGGAATGCGTATACTTGGAACAACGGGAAGATGCATGAAGCTGTTTTTGACGGATGAGAATGGAACAAATGTAGATGCGATGTATTTTGGAGAATCCGATGGTTTTTTAGAAGAATTATCTTCTTTTTCCGGAAAGGAAGAAGCAGAGCGTGTTCAGAAGGGGCTTTCTCACCATATATGGATGGATGTGACGTATTATCCTCAGATCAATGAGTGGCGTGGTCAGAAAAATATTCAGATTGTTATTCAGAATTATCGTTTTAAAAAGAAATAATTCACTTTGTCACCGTAGAATTTTTGAGAACCTTTTTAGCATATTGTAATTATCATAAATTAAGAAATAAAAGGAGTGCACTATATGGAACATAAGGATAAAAATATCAGATTGATAGGATTGGATTTGGATGGGACAACACTGACATCCGATAAAATATTAACTCCATATACAAAGAAAGTTCTGGAAAAATGTTTGGCAGAGGGGATTCAGGTACTCCCGGCAACAGGCAGAGTAAAGTCGGGTATCCCAGAGTATTTAACACAGATTGAAGGAATGAGATATGTTATTTTATCAAATGGTGCGAGTGTGTTAGATTTAAAAGAGGATAAAATACTTTACCAAAATTGTATTCCGTGGGACAGAGCATTAGAGTTATTTGATGTACTGGAAACATATGATACTTTTTATGATATATATGCTCTTGGAACAGGCTGGTGTGAAGCACGTTTTTATGATAATGTTGAGAAATATGGAATTGAGAAGCATATCGAAAACCTAGTTCGCACTTCACGTAATCGTATTGATGATTTAAGAGCCTGGATGAAAGAAAATAAGGCTCCGGTTGAAAAGATAAATATGTTTTTTGCCAGAGAAGAAGACAGACAAAGAGCATTTCATGAGCTTGAGAAAATAGAAGACCTTGCGGTAACCTGTTCTCTTGGAAATAATCTTGAGATTAACGGAGCAACTTGTAATAAGGGGGATGCGATACTGAATCTTGGAAAGATTTTGAATATTCCGGCAGAAAATATTATGGCATGTGGAGATGGTAATAATGATTTTGAAATGGTGAAGCTGGCCGGTATAGGTGTTGCCATGCAGAATGGAGAAAAAGCATTAAAAGAGGTGGCAGATTTTATAACAAAAACAAATGATGAAGAGGGTGTTGCATACGCAATTGAGCAGTTTTGTGATCTGTCAGATGTGAGATGACTCCCACCTCTGTAGGTGGTGAGCAACAAATCAGTATCAGTGGGACATTCTTGAAAAGGATATTCAAAGAACATAGAAATCTGCGTTTTATGTTGTTTTTTGTATAGAGAATCTGCTATAATTAAACATAAGAAAAAGTGCATGGGCAGGCAGTCTGTGCGTAGTAGTTTTATGCCTGCATTTTCAGGCAGAAAGGGTGGACAAAGTGAAAAAACTTGAAGATTATGTCATCAATATTCCGGATTTTCCAAAACCAGGGATTATTTTCAGAGACATCACATCTATTTTACGTGATCCGGAAGGATTGAAGCTTAGCGTGCATGAATTGATGCATTGCCTTGAAGGAACAGAATTTGATGTAGTTGTAGGGGCAGAATCCCGTGGATTTTTATTTGGTATGCCTCTTGCATATAACAAGAATAAAGGATTTGTTCCTGTTCGTAAGAAGGGCAAGCTTCCAAGAGAGACGGTCAGCAAGGAATATGCATTAGAGTATGGAACTGCAGAAATTGAAATTCATAAAGAAGATATCCGTCCGGGACAAAGAGTAGTGTTTGTTGATGATCTTTTAGCGACCGGAGGAACCGCTAAGGCAGCAATCGATCTAATTGAGGAGCTTGGTGGTGTGGTTGTAAAGGTTTTATTTGTAATGGAGTTAGAAGGTCTACATGGACGGAAGGTATTAGACGGCTATGATGTGGAGGCTGTTATTACTTATCCTGGAAAGTAATTTTGAAGGAATGAAAACTGTGCAACTGTAATTTTTCGGAAGCACAGTTTTTGTTTGTGCATAAATTGCTCTGTATTTATAAATGTTAAGTTCAATTTGCAATTTATTTCTTTTAATCCTTCATTTTGCTTTACAAAAACAAGAAAATGGAGTATTATAAAATATACTAAATTTTACAGAACAGGTGGAGTAATAGAGTGGAACATTTGAATTTATTACAGAGGATAGAGCAGAAGTCTTCCGAATTCAGTAAGGGACAGAGAAGACTGGCTCAATACATTACAGAGAATTATGATATTGCGGCATACCTTACTGCTTCTAAGCTTGGAAAGGAAGCGGGGGTCAGCGAGTCAACGGTAGTTCGTTTTGCTTATCAGCTTGATTATGAAGGATACCCGGAATTGCAGAAGGCGATTCAGGTTATTGTCAAGACAAACTCAAATTCTATTCAGAGAATGTCTCTTTCTTCTAAGAGATATCAGGAGAAAGGTGTATTGCGGAGTATTCTTTATACGGATGCAGAAAGACTTCGTGATACGATTCAGAGCGGAGTGGATGAATCGGAATTTAACCGATCTGTGATGCTGATCAATGATGCGAGAAGATTATATATTTTAGGTGCAAGAAGTGCGGCATATCTTGCAGGACTGATGGGATATTACTTTAAGATGATGTTTGATAATGTAATTATTGTAGATGC
>CAKREJ010000049.1 GCA_934317185.1 uncultured Anaerobutyricum sp.
GGTGTTTTTATATTGTAATTTTTCCCTTTTACCTTTACGGTTTCGTTAGAATTATTGTAATAATCAAAACGAATCTTCACTTCACCGCTCTTACCTGCCATATCTTTCGGATCCATCTTCTCACCATCAAGATAGTAACTTACCTTCATCGTAACAGGAAGCTCGTCGTTAGATTCTCCCTGATAGTAAATATCGTTACCCTTTGAATCCCACACAATAGAACCATCTGCATTCTGGGTAAATGTCTCATCACCTTTTACATTTTTAATATTCGTAAGATTGGAAAAATCTTCTAATGTGTCACTGTTGCCATGATTTTTTAACCAGTCACTTACTGTAATCTTATCCACACTTCCGTCTGCATTCGCATTGACATAAACCGTTTCTGACTTATCTATCTTTGTTTCTTTTTTCTCTGCTGCACTTACCGGCATTGCAATTCCTACTGCCATCATTGCACTCATAAGAATGGCAAATGCTTTTGAAGTGTGCTTTATAAATCTTTTATTTCTCATCTTCATCACTCCCTGAATTGTTTGATATATTTAGTTATCAATATGTCTCATTCCACCTGTCGTCTTACAGATTACCTTATCAAAAATAAGGAACATCGTTGGCAGCAAAGTTAAAACAACGATCATACTTATAACAGCACCTCTTGCTAATAACGTACAAATGGAACCGATCATATCTACCTGTGAGTAACAGGCTACACCATAGGTCGCAGCAAACAGACTCAATGCACTCGTAATAATAGAAAGCATATTTGACTTGTGTGCAATGCTGACTGCCTCTAATTTATTCTTGCCATTTCTTCGTTCTTTCAAATACCGGCTGGTATAAACGATCGCATAATCTACAGTCGCTCCAAGCTGTATTGTTCCAATAACGATACTGGCAACAAATGGAAGACTGACTCCCTGATAATACGGCACCGCCATGTTAACCGCAATCGCAAATTCAATGATCGATACCAGGATAACCGGCAGGGATATTGATTTAAATATAATAAGAATGATAATAAAAATCGCTGCGATGGAAGCAATATTTACATTCTGGATATCAACATTTGTAACATCCTCAAGATCCTTCATCAAAGGAGCTTCCCCGATTACCATAGAAGTCTTATCATAGGATTTCGTTATCTTATTAATCTTCGCAATCTGTTTATTTACCTGCGGTGTTGCAGATTCATATTCAGAACAGATA
The DNA here is from genome assembly GCA_934317185.1 of uncultured Anaerobutyricum sp. GTDB lineage: Bacteria > Bacillota > Clostridia > Lachnospirales > Lachnospiraceae > Anaerobutyricum. The sequence continues at coordinate 1,210 of CAKREJ010000049.1, forward strand.
AAAGCAAGTTCATGATCGCCACTTTGCAGCATACTCTTTATATCCTTTGGAATCATTGATTCCGGAACGGTAGCTCCAACAAGTGAATTCATGCTAATCGTCCACTTTACACCTTTTACATTATCAATGGCATCTAACATATCCCTTTTATCTTTGGAATCCATGTTGCTGTCCATCATGATCATATGCATCGTACTCATATCAAAGTCTTCTTTTAATTTATCTGTTGCCACATTACTTGGAAGAGTCGATGGCATTGACTTTGCAATATCATAATAAATCTTTGTATTATTATTTCCGTGAATTGCCGGAAGCAGCATTACAAGAAATACTAAAAGCCATATCCAATGATGCTTGATAATAAAGTTTGATGCACCATCTACGCTCTTAATCAACGGTCTGTGCTTTGTCTTCTCAATCTGTTTATCAAATGCAAGAATCAGTGACGGAAGAATCGTTACACAACATACTACACCGATGATAACACCCTTCGCCATAACAATACCAAGATCCCGACCCAGTGCAAATGTCATAAAACAAAGTGCTGCAAATCCGGCTACCGTTGTAACAGAACTTCCAACTACTGATTTAAAGGTACTTGCGATTGCATGCCCCATCGCCCGGTTTTTATCCTCTGAATACTTATCTTTATATTCTTCGTAGCTGTGTAACAGAAAAATGGAATAATCCATCGTAACTCCAAGCTGCAATACTGCGGTCAGTGCCTTTGTAATGTAAGAAACCTGACCTAAGAATACGTTACTTCCCAAGTTATACAAAATAGCAATTCCGATACTTAATAAGAAAAATACCGGAACAAGAAAAGAATCCGTAGTTAATTCCAATACCAAAAAAGATAAGACTGCTGCAATTACAACATAAATAGGCAGCTCATCTAATGCCACATCTTTAATATCATTAACAACTCCTGACATACCACTGATAAAGCACTGCTTATTCGCCAGCTTTCGCATCTCGGCAACCGCATCCATCGATTCATCTGACGAGGTCGTATTATCAAAAAGTACGATCATCATCGTGGCATCGCCTTTAAAAAATGCTTCTCTTAAATTCTTTGGTATCATCTGGACCGGAAGACTTAAATCTGCAACATCATCGTACCAGAGAACATCCTTTACATGGTCTACTGCTTCAAACTTCCTCTCAAGCTTTTGTACATCTTTCAGTTCCATATTCTCAACAACAACCATCGAGAATGCACCCATACCATATTCATCTACCAGAATATCCTGACCCTTTACCGTCTCAAGTGTATCCGGCAGATAACTAAGTAAATCATAATTAACCTTTGTTGTTACTGTTCCTATTAAAGACGGTATCAGTAACAAAAATCCAATAAGCAAGATAAGAAACTTATGTTTCGCAATCTGCTTACCCATCTTAATCAACAAACTTATCATCCCCTTCTTTAATCTTATTTTATTTTCCTAACCAACATTATATGCAAAAAATGACTATCGGTCAACACTGAGTAACGCACAATTTTCCTCAATAAACAAAACTGAATTTTAGTCATTTTTACGTTATTGACTTTTAGTCATTTTTATTGCATAATATATCCAAATACATTCAACATCATTTAAGGTGGTATTATTATGGGAAAAGTTGAGACAAACAAAAAACAAAAGAATACAACATTATTGCAGACCTCTTTTGAACTGTTTACCGAAAAGGGTTTTACTAAAACAACCATTTCCGACATCGTAAACCGGGCAGGTCTTGCAAAAGGAACTTTCTATTTATATTTTAAAGATAAATATGATTTAAGAGACCGGCTTGTAATATATAAAACAAGCCAGCTTTTTGGAAATGCCCACACAGCTTTAATAGAACAGAATATTCAGGGTTTTGAAAATCAGATGTTTTTCGTTATCGATTATATCATTGACCGATTAGAAAAGGAACCGAAGCTTCTTCAATTTATCTCTAAGAATCTTTCCTGGGGAATCTTTAAAAACGCTTTTGAAAAGACTGTCCCGGAAAATTCCCGACAGTTTTATGATTACTATCAGGATATGTTAATACAGAATCATATTTTCTGCGAGAATCAGGAATTAATGCTCTTTACTATTTTAGAACTGGTAGGTTCTACCTGCTATAGTTGTATTTTATATCAGCAGCCGGTATCTATGGAAGAATATCTTCCTTATTTGCATCAGACAATTCGACAGATATTTATAACTTTTACAAAGCCATTATAAGGCTCTGAATAAATAACAATAAAAAGGTGGTGTGGCTGTTACAGTCTAATGACCGTAGCTGCCACACCACCTTTTTATTGTCATGCCACAACCTGCGAAACGGAACCGATCACAATATAATCCATCTTTTTATCATGAGACTCAACCGGTATTTTTTCTACAAGCTGAAAATCATAACCTAATGCCGCAGTCTTGATTCCTTCGTGCATATCAATATATTTATCATAAAATCCACCACCATATCCCAGTCGATTTTTCTCCCTGTCAAAAGCCAGTCCCGGCACGAGCATAAATCCCGGTTCTGCGATTCGATCTTTTTCTTCACCAACCGGCTCTAAAATACCAAATGCTCCCGGCTTACAATCTTCTAATGACGTAATCTCATAAAAATACATCTTGTCGCCATGAACCTTAGGAACAGCTATATGCTTTCCATTTCTAAGACACCACAAAATGACAGGCTTCGTTTCTAATTCATTACGACAGGCAATATATGCATAAATCCAGTCGGCATCCATGAACTCCGGCAATTCTCTTAACTCTGACAGACAGTTTGCAGCAGCACAACTTTTTTCATCTTCTGTAAGATTATTCCGTTTCTCCTTCATATCCTGCCGCAAATTCTGTTTTAAATGTTCCTCTGTCATCTTAATTCTTGTCCAGCTTCTTTCCGTATTTTTCCCCAAGATTTTCAATACTTCCATCCTCGTTTTGAATATCTATTCTGTTAAGGGAGCCACGTAAATTCTTACGAATAGCAGAAAGATACGCCTTGCGAAGCTTTTTCTGTTCTGCTTCTTCTGCTTTTGTAAGTCCCACAGACTTTGATTTATGGTATAATTCATTAATTCTGTCGATATCGACGTTATTCATAATGTCCCTCCTCGTATACTAAGCGGCTTTTAATAATTATCAATAACCACTTACTTCGCTTAAATCCTAAGGCTTTCCCAGCCAGAATTAGTAATAGTATTTTATCCGTTGTATTATACACAATGGTCCTACGTTTGTAAACACAGAAATATCTTTGTAAGTAAATGCAGTTAAGCTTTGTCTCACTGCTGGCTGTACTTAATTCTGTGTGAGAATCTTCTCTGCAATAGCTTCCGCCGTTTTTATTCCATCCATTGCTGCAGAAGTAATTCCTCCTGCATAACCTGCTCCTTCTCCGCATGGAAAAAGTCCACTGATATTACTTTCAAACTGCTTATCCCGCTCCATCCGTATCGGAGAGGAAGTTCTCGTTTCCACACCGGAAAAAACGGTATCTTCTGCATCATAGCCTTTTATTTTATGTCCAAAAAATTCCATTCCCTCTATAATAGATGCACAGACGTAATCCGGAAGACATTCATGCAAATTTGCAAACTGCCAGTCTCCTTTTATCAAAGGAGTGACTGCCCCAAGCTTTGTGGATACCTGATTTTTCTTAAAATCCCCAAAAAGCTGTACCGGAATCTTTCCCTTTCCAAGCTTATAGGCGAGTTCCTCATATTTTCGCTGAAATTCCAAGCCGGCTAACGGACTATCGGAAGGAAAATCCTCCGGCGTTACTGTTGTGATCAGTGCCGTATTAGAATTACGTCCTGCTCTATCATGATAACTCATCCCATTCACGCAAAGTCGTCCTTTTTCTGAAGAAGAATTTACAACATATCCTCCCGGACACATACAAAAAGAATATATTCCTCTGCCTGTATTTTTACATTGATGGGTTAACTTATAGCTTGCTGTAGGAAGTTCCTTCGGGTATCCTTTTCCATACTGACTTTCATTAATAAGCTGTGCCGGATGTTCTACACGAACTCCGACAGCAAATGCTTTCGGTGTCATGGAAAGTGCCTTTTCATGAAGCATATAAAAAGTATCTCTTGCACTGTGACCGATTGCAAAAATAACATTGCGGCAGGGATATTTTGTACGAACACCGTCTTTCTCGATAAGAAGTCCTTTGATCTGACTGTTCTGCCTGCCGGCAGTTGATTCCTGTTCATAGACTTTCCCTGCCTCATCCTCTTTTATCCCAACAATATCCTCACATAATATATCACAAACTTTTGTTCTGAAATGAACTTCTCCTCCAAGACTTTCTATCTCTTTGCGGATAGACACTACAACATCCTTTAAAATATCTGTACCAATATGCGGTTTTGCTTCATACAAAATATCTTCCGGAGCACCATGTTTTACAAATTCCTTTAAAACAAAATGATTTCTTCCAAATTTATCTTTTACTAATGTATTGAGCTTTCCGTCAGAAAAGGTTCCTGCTCCCCCTTCACCAAACTGTACATTCGATTCTTCGTCAAGTTCCCCACTCTCAAAAAAATGTTCCACAGCTTCTAAACGGGTTTCTACACAGTCTCCACGTTCAAAAACAACCGGGGCAAATCCTGCTCTTGCAAGAACAAGTGCTGCAAACAATCCTGCCGGTCCCATACCTACAATGACCGGTCTGTCTTCCCTGTCATTTTTAATCTCCCGACTTACTCCCTGTTCATTTTCTATTTTATATGGAAATGTATACTCCACAACAGACGAACGGCTCCATTTACTTTTTTTAGAAGAAAGCAGCTTCTTTTCATTATCAAATACGGCATCTACCGTATATACATAAAAAAGCTGTGGCTTCTTTCTGGCATCTACAGACTTTCTTACAATCTGCCAGGAAAGAGGCTTCTTCCCATGTGCCTGACGCACAATCTCTTCAAAAAGTTCCTCCCTGGTATGCCCTACTTTTAGCTTTAACTGCGAAATCCGTATCATTTATTTTGATTCCTTTCTGAAACACTCTGACTCTTTTTCTCTTCTGTCATGCCATACCCACTTTTTGCAATTCTTTGATTTCTCCGGACAATCGCCCTTCCTGCTACTGTCCCGCTTGAAAATGCCCATTGCAGATTATAACCACCGCAGCTTCCATCAACATCCGTTACTTCTCCGGCAAAAAACAGTCCCTGTTTAAAAACAGATTCCATCGAATCTGTCAATTGTTCAAGAGAAACACCTCCTCTTGTTACCTGTGCTTTTTCATAACCTGCATATCCATCAATCCGCAAAGGAAAATGACTGACCGCTGTTATAAAGGCATCCCATTCCTGTTCTTTTAAACTTCCTACCGTTACCTTCTCATCAATTCTTGCCTCTCTTAAAATAACCGGACAAAGCTTTGCAGGAAACAGTCCTTTTGTAAAAGAAAGAACGGTCTTATCTTTATTAGTATTGGCGAGCATTAAAAACAGCCTGTGCTTTTCTTCTAAAGAAAGCTCCGGCATAAAATCAAAATATAAAGATACTTTCTTTTTTTCCTCTAATGCAGTAATCGCAAAACGGCTTAACTGGAAAATAGCCACACCGGAAATACCATAATCGGTCCACTGAAGCTCCCCTGTTTCCCGTCTCACTTGTGTTCCGTCTATTTCCAATATTATAGCGGCCTGATTTCTCACACCACTGACTTTTTTTAAAAACGGAGCTGATGATTTCAATGCGGTAAGAGCAGGAAGTGGCTTTATAATCTTATGTCCAAACTTTTTAGCAAATGGATATCCACTGCCATCACATCCAAACTTTGGTCCGGCCAGACCACCTGTCGTAACAAGAATACTTCGACAACGATATATCCCTTCACAGTTCGTTTTTATGTCCACTTCTGAATTTTCTCTACTTTCTCTTACCTTTACAAAAAAAACTTCCGACTTTTTCTCAATATCACAGACTTCCGAAAAAGGAACAAAGGTAATATTCGGATCCGATATTATTTCTTCTTCAAATGCTTCTCTTACACTGGCTGCCTGCTCACTGTACGGATATACATAACCATTTTTATTCTTTGTATAAATTCCAAGACTCTGAAAAAGCTCCATTGCCTCTTTTTGTCCAAACACAGATAATATTCTCTTCACTTTTTCCGGGCACTCACTCTGGTAATATTCATCTCCTTGTGTGAAATTTGTCAGATTGCACTTTCCGTTCCCTGTGACAAGAATTTTTCTTCCCATCTGTCCCTGTCGCTCAAGAAGAAGTACCTTCTGCCCCTGCTTTCCACAAACAAGTGCCGCCGCCATACCAGAAGCTCCTGCACCAACAATAATCGTATCCCATACAATGTCATGAGATGCATTTACTATTGCAGAGCTTGTCTGACTTTTTATCTGAAGCTTCTTTTTCCCTTTTCCCTTACTTTTATCTTGGCTGATATTATTCTGCTCTTTCCTCTTGTTTTTTGCCAGACTCCTTCCCGCCTGCTTTTTTATCTGTTTCAATCCTCCATCTCCCGAATATATCCACAGTTTTTAAGAATCTCTTCCTGCTTTCTTTCCATCACCACACGTTCTTCATCTACCATATGATCATATCCCATTAAATGCAGCATACTATGAGCAACTAAAAAGGCCAGCTCTCTTGTATTAGAATGGCCATAAGCTTTCGCCTGCTCCTTCACCTTATCCACAGAAATGATAATATCCCCAAGAATCAACTCTCCCGTTTCCGGATGAAAAGCATCCGGATCTCTTTCTTCTATATCAGAGAAATCTCCTGCTACCGGATACTCTGCCATCGGAAAAGAAAGAACATCTGTTGGACGGTCAATCTGACGATGCTCCTTATTAATCTGATGAATCTCCTCATTATCTGTCAAAAGCACATATACCTGTGCTTCATATGGACACTTTTCATAATTTAAGGCAGCCTCGATTACATTTTTAATAATTGCTTCATAATCCGGTAAAACCATTTCCGGATATACATTTTCTATTTCAAATGTCATTTTTTCTCCTGCTTTCTTATCATTCTCTGCTTCCTTTTTTCTTTTGCTTCCTTTTTCTTGTCATATTCATCATAGGCTGTAACAATCTTTTGTACAAGCGGATGACGAACAACGTCCTTATTGGTCAGATTACACACACCAATCTCTTCTATGTTATTAAGCACATGCAATGCATCATCTAGTCCGGAACGAGTTCCTGATGGCAAATCTTTCTGTGTAAGATCGCCTGTAATAATCGCCTTTGAACCAAAACCAATACGAGTCAAAAACATCTTCATTTGTGCCGGGGTCGTATTCTGTGCTTCATCCAATACAACAAAAGCATTATCTAAAGTTCTTCCTCGCATATAAGCAAGTGGTGCTACCTCAATCAAACCTTTTTCCATATTTTTTGCAAAGGTATCTGCTCCCATAATCTCATACAATGCATCATAAAGCGGTCTTAAATATGGATCAACTTTACTCTGCAGATCCCCCGGAAGAAATCCCAGCTTTTCTCCTGCCTCGATTGCCGGACGAGTTAAAATAATACGATTCACCTCATTCGCCTTAAATGCCGTAATCGCTTTTGCCATTGCAAGATATGTCTTTCCGGTTCCTGCCGGTCCTACACCAAATACGATCATCTTATCGGTAATCATATCAACATATTTCTTCTGCCCCATCGTCTTTGGCTTAATCGGTTTACCCATGATCGTATGACAGATTACATCACCATCTAACTGGGTAACTGCAGCTTCCTCGTTCGTCATAGAAAGAGAAAGTGTATAATTAATATTCTGCTCTGTAATATCATTACCCCTTTGTGATAATAAAAGAAGCTGCTCTATTACATGTCTTGCTCTATCACAATCTTTCTCTCCTCCAATTAATTTTAACTTATCATCTCTAAAAATAATCGTTACATGCAACGTCTTTTCAATCTTTTTCATGTTAACATCAAACTGTCCAAAAACATTACCTGCATGTTCCGCCGGAAAAGGGAATTCCTGTTCTGCTATATTCATTCTTTGTCTGATTTTCCTTTCTTGTCAATATATTTTCAAAAATTTTTGCAATTAAATTTATGGCAATCTATAAGATTACCCTATATGATCTGCAATTGAACTTACTGCCAGAGTTACCTGTGTAAAATGGCAGAATCTTGTTTTATATCCTGCTTCTTGTTTAACGCTTTGGAAATCTCCTGAACTTTACCTATGCGTTCCTTTACCGTGATAATTCCTTTTGCAGTACATTCATTTTTATTCCCGTCTATTCTAACATTATTTTTCAGGATTATCACCCCTTTTCTTTCATATTCTTTTAAAAAGAAAGAAAGGCGTTTTCGTATTTCTTTTTTTGCTTCTGTTATACTGTACTGCTTTTGCGAAATCTTATATTCCTGTTTTGTCAGGATAAAAAAAGAAATCGGCAAATAAAACTGGGGTCCTATATGTAATAAAACTTCTTGAGATTGTTCATCATAATTGGTGTATATCTCTTTTTTCCCCGGTATTTTTATTACATAGTCACTAACAAGCAAACGATAATTTTTTTCTGTTTTTCCGGTATATATTTTTTTGTAATAAATCAATGGAAGAATATCTTCATAGCTTATTTGCGAAACAGCATAAATATCTCCCTGTGCTTTTACCATTGTTTCCTCTGCAACCTCTCCTGCATCATCCTTTATTTCTACAATTCCGGAAATAAGTACATCTCCAGCTTTTACTGTATCTCCCGGCTTCACCATCGCACTGCCGCTTCTTACAAGAATACTATCAATCCTTCCTGCTTTCGATGCAACTAAATTACAGGGAGTATCCCGTTTTTTTTCTTCCTCTTTCCAATCACGCTTATCTAATGTTTCCTTCACCCATACTCTTAAAAGGGTCCCCTTTCTCTCACAAGATACCCATGCTATATCCTCAAAATCTTTTCGTATTTCTTCTTCCAGTTTTGCACAGGAAATCCCTGAAATCTTTGTCCCGCTTTTAATTCCTTTTTTCTTAAGATAATCTAAAAGTTCTTCCTCCGAATGAGAATAACTGCCGATTGTCTGTACCTGCCATATAAAAGAGGACATTATACAAAATACTGATATACATACAAAAAGCGTTAACAGCAAAATTTTTCTTTTTCTATACCGACAAAATAAATAAGGTAGTCCCTTCTTTTGCACACATTGAAACTTACTTCCCGTTTTTTCTGCTATCTCTGTAAGCTCCGCACAGCCACCTCGACTTATGTAAAAAACATAATGTTTACCCTCTCTTTTTATATTCCACAAAAGAATTTGTTTCGACGCACATAAATTTAAAAACCGTTCCTGATTCGCCCCACTTAAAACGATCTGGCAATACCCTGACAGGAAATGAAATAACGAAAAGAGCATCTTCTTCTCCCTTCAAAAATGAATTGAATGGATATGACCTGTAATCTTCATATCAACATCGGTAAAATATTCAATTAAAAGACCTTCTCCCTCAATAACCATCTTACATTTATAGCAGTTTAACACAATCCTTTTATCACTGAAATCGCCTAAACTTCCATAGTTTTCTATACTGATCTCTTTTGCTCCATTTACCGAACAGACAAAAGGACTCTTTCTTTCCAGCATAAAATCACACCATGTATTTTTTATATCCCTATGAGAGAGAAAGAAAAAATAGAACTCCTGATTTGT
>CAKREJ010000050.1 GCA_934317185.1 uncultured Anaerobutyricum sp.
CCTCGCGAATATACTTAAGTCTGACAGACTTACAACGAGTCTATACTATCAGAAATCAAAACAAATTGCAAGGAAAAGTTTTAAAAATCTTCACTTTTTTATTTCTAATACGGTAAACTCTTACAGATTCTCCTCAACATCTACCACAGAAGCTTCTGCCTGTGCCGCTTTATTTACAGCCGCTTCTACTTCCGGATCGACCTTTTTCTCCGGCGAATCTCCCTTAATCAGTGAAACAACCTTGTTCACAGCATCCGGCACCATATCAAGAACCTTTGTTATTGCATCCTGATCACGGATATTCACAAGCTTAGTCTGTCCATTATGAATGACTAAAATAGCACTTGGGGACATCTTACCACCAATTCCTCCACCTGCACTGTTTCCTTTTTCTTTATTAAAAGCTCCTGCTCCCATTCCAAAGGAAATATCTACAAGCGGCAGAATAATCGTATCTCCGATTACCTGTGGTTCTCCTACAACGGTCTTAGATGATAATACATGGTCCATTCCACTAAATAAAGAATTCACTGTTGTATCAAAGTTTTGCTTATCCATAGTATGCCCTCCTGTTTAACCTGAAATGATATTTTTTATCATTGCTCTTACGCTTTTTTCTTTTAATATAGAAACAACCAGAACAAGTATATATCCCAGTCGAATTCTTCCTCTTCCCTCACACTGTGCCTCAAACATCCTGCGTTCAAAATTCGGATATAAAGAAAAGCTCTCTCCGTACTTCGGATAAAATATCGCTGCTATTCCGGTAATATATCCTGTATCTGCCGGATCAGAAAAACCAAAAGCGAGTGTTCCTTTCAGTTTTTGTGGAAAAATATGCTTAAAAAGACGGATAATCTTATCCCTTCCCAGCTCCAGCCACTCTCTCCACGGGAGTTTATCTAAATTAGACTTTGCATCTTTCAGGCTTTTTATTCTGTCTTTACTCTTTTTAAAAAAAGAACGTTTTTGCTTTACAGATTTTCTTACTTTGTCTTTCACCGGATCTTCTTTCGGTAATTCCTTATGCGAACTCTCATCCTTTACACTTTCTTCCGGAATATTCTCCTGATGCAAACTTCCTTCTGACGCTTTTTCTTTAAGAATCTCTTCTTTATTACTCTCTGTTACAGAGACTTTCTGTTCCGATATTGTAACAGGCAGTTCTTTGTCTGGCTTTTTTTCTTTGTCCTCTTTTTTCTGGCTTTTCTTCTTCCTGTTCTCTTTATCTTTTTTACGTTTTTCCTGTGCTTTTTCTGTCTTTTTCTTTTGCTTTTCAAGAAATTCCTTTTGATTTCCGGCAACCTGATGACCAAGTATTCTCATTCGATAATCAAATACCTTTTCTATGTAACTGGCCTTAAAATAAAAAAGCCAGCACAGCCAGGTAACCCTTATCGAAAACTCAGGCGAAACCTGCTCTCCCTTTTCCAAGCTAAAAGAATAGCGGAGAGGTACCAGCAGCACGAGCAGTAAAACTCCGACAAATAACAGGAGCAGTATTCCAAGTATTTTCAATAATATCATTAATACATGCAGCACCTTTTTCCTCCTGTTTTAAAACTTCTCCAGATATTCCTTCATCTCATAGATACAATTATTATTATACCCTTCCTGCACAAGTTTTAATACGATCTCATAAGCTTCTTTTATCGAGCCTGCAATACCAAGCAATCTCAGATCATTATTCTGATAGAACTTCTGCCGCAGCTCTCTTGATGAAAGAACATACATGATCGTATCTCCGCTACAGGAAGTGGTGATTCCATACCAGAGTCCTTTCTTCCATATAAAAGGATGGCGGACTCCCCGCAATATACCCTTCGCATCGTGGGAAATCGTCTCCCCGATTATGATGTTTTCTGATATAGTCACTAAGACCGCCTCCCATCTCCTTTTACTTTATATGGGTATGTGTAAATAAATGTTCGTTACAATACTCATAATTACCGTTACACTTTGAACAATAACGGAATTCCAAGTTCGGATCATCAAGCTCTGTCTTTCCGCACACCGCACATTTGTGTCGATATGGCTTGTTTGATGCTACAGAAGATGCTTTACGATACGCTCTTTTTCTTTGAATCTCCCGTGGAGAAACTTTTTTATAATTCCTTGAAGAAATATAAAATAAAAGAAAGTTTAACAAGCTGACTGCAATCGCCACTTTAGATCCTATATTTCCAACTACAAAATTATACGCTAAAAGTGCAACATCCACCCACGCCAGCCACTTTACCTTCACCGGCACGATTCCATAAAGATATACTCTCATCTCCGGAAAAATCGTTGCATATGCTAAAAACATCGACAGATTCAAATAAAATGTATCCATAAAAATCATGGTAGATGGGTAAATAAAATATACAACAAATGACGCTATGATCGTTGCGAGCACTCCCAGCAAAATATACATATTAAATCGGAATGCTCCCCATACCTGCACCAGAGATTCACCGATAGAATAATAAAACATCAATACAAATATAATAAAAATTATATTGGCATTCGGCGGTACAATAAGGAAACCAAGCAGTCTCCATACCTCTCCTCTTAATACAAGATAAGGGTTTAAAGCAACATATACATAATAGCCTCCCCTCGTTATAATATTAAGCACCGCTCCTATTGCGTATAACATTACAATATATAACGGCAGGTTACGTATCGCATATCTTCCGAATTTACGTTCCAGCTTATCTAGCCAGTTCATGGCACTCCTCCTTTAAATTTTTATGATATAAACATCAGCAGCCGGAAATTCCGGCTGCATCCTGTTTATTTAAAATGTTTATTTTTTGCGATAATCGCTCCGGCAATCAAAGTAAGCAATATAGAAATTCCTACGACGATCCAGAATCCATAAGGATTGTTTGCAAAAGGAATCCCGCTGACATTCATACCAAGTGCACTTGTAACAATTGTCGGTATTGTGAGCACAATCGTAATGACAGACAAGAACTTCATTGCGATATTTAAGTTATTCGATATAACGGAGGCAAATGCATCCATCGTTCCACTTAAAATATCACTGTATATCTTCGCCATCTCAATTGCCTGTTTATTCTCAATAATAACATCCTCTAAGAGTTCTTCATCGTCTTCATAGCGTGGAATAGACGTATTACGCATCAGCTTCTCAAGAACAACTTCATTCCCTCGTAAAGATGTCGTAAAATACACAAGGCTCTTTTCAAGATCAAGCATCTCTATCAATTCCTGATTTCTCTGGGAAATATGAAGTTTCTTCTCCACTTCATCACTCTTCTTATCAATAATCTTCAGATACTGTAAAAACATGGTCGCATTACGATAAAGCATCTGATAGATAAAACGAGTTCTCTTAAACGTATAAAAATCCTTCACTCTTCCATCCATAAATATGGTCAGGACCGGTGAATCTACAAGACAGACTGTAAATATATATTTGTCTGTGAATATAATACCAAATGGTATCGTATAAAAATATTCTTTCCCTTTACGTTCTTCTATTGTTGGAATATCCAGAATGATTAATGTATAATTCTCCTCCACCTGTATACGGGAACGTTCTTCCTCATCCAAAGGGCTTTTTAAATCATCAACATCAATGTTAAACTGTTCTGCTGTGGTACTTAGTTCTTCCGTCGTGGGATTAGTAAGAGCTATCCAGCATCCTTCCTCTGCCACTGCAACTTTGTGAATACCTGAATCAGTCGTTTTAAAAATTCTTATCATGAGACTTACCTCTTTCAACAGTTTATCGTATCCCGGCCAGCACTCTCCTTATCTTGACAAAACGAAAGAAAGAGTCCGTTTCGCGGACTCTTATATGACTGAAACCGTTTGATTTTATTATAAGAAATATCTAATACTTTGTCAAACGCATTTATATTATTTTTTATTCTTTTTTTGTCTGTTCTTTTCTTGCAGGTACAAGAAGAATTGTTCCGGCTGGCACTTTCAGATTATACAAAATACGATTGATCTTCGCAAGCTCTTCAAAACGCATTGATACATTTTTTAGTATTTTTTCTAGTGTATCTCCTTCCTTTACTACATAAGGGCGAAAGTCCAGCTTTCCCTGTCCACGGCAATCCGGTACACAGATTTCTTCCCCCGGCTGCAGATTATATATATCTACAAAAGGATTGCGGTCTAATAATTCTCTTACTCTGCAGTGATATTTTTGTGCAATAGAATATAGCGTATCTCCTTTTTTTACCACATATACCGGACCTGGACATTTCTTTTTGTCGCATATGTTTACATAAACTTTTTCACTCATAAATGCTCTTCCTTTTTCTTCCTCAATTATAAAATATGATGCAATTACAGAAGATGTGCCCTTGATACCCAAATATCTTTTTTTAGAAATTTGTTGTATTTTACGACCAACTCGTTTATAATGGTTTGGATATTTGGAAAATTACTTACCTTATTATTAATATATTTTTTACTAAAGGAGATGATTGAATAATCATGAAACACGCATTAGGAATTGATATTGGTTCTACTACAGTGAAAGTAACGGTTATTGATGAGAGCCATACTATCCTTTTTTCAGATTACAAACGACATTTTGCAAATATTAAAGGTACATTACAGACTTTATTATCTGAAGCCAGAGCAAAGCTTGGCAACCTTACAATTCATCCAACGGTAACCGGTTCCGGAGGGATGTCTATTTCAGAGTATTTACATATTCCGTTTTGTCAGGAAGTAGTCTGTGTGGCGAATGCATTACAGGACTACGAGCCTAAAACAGATGTTGCAATTGAACTTGGCGGTGAAGACGCCAAGATTATTTATTTTAATAACGGAATCGAACAGCGTATGAATGGCGTATGTGCCGGTGGTACCGGTTCTTTTATTGACCAGATGGCCAGTCTTTTACAGACAGATGCCACCGGTCTTAACGAATATGCCCGTGATTACGATACACTTTATCCGATTGCCGCCCGTTGTGGTGTTTTTGCAAAATCTGATATTCAGCCTTTAATCAACGAAGGTGCCACAAAAGAGAATCTTGCTGCTTCTATTTTTCAGGCAGTAGTAAATCAGACAATCAGTGGTCTTGCCTGTGGCAAGCCGATCAAAGGATATGTTGCTTTTCTCGGTGGGCCGCTTCATTTTATGCCGGAATTAAAGAATGCTTTTATCCGTACTTTAAATCTGGATGAAGAGCACATCATCGATCCTCCGTACTCACATCTTTTTGCTGCAAAGGGTGCTGCTCTTAATGCAAAGGAAGAATGCTTTTTTACAATGGATGAGCTTTTAAAAGAATTTGAATCTGACATAAAGCTTGCTGTAGAAGTGGAACGTATGGAGCCTCTTTTTAAAGATGAACAGGAATATGATGCATTTATCAAAGAGCATAATCAGTTCAAAGTAAAAAAGGCAGATCTGGCTACTTACAGCGGTAAATGTTATCTTGGTATTGATGCCGGTTCTACCACAACAAAGCTTGCTTTAGTCGGAGAAGACGGTTCTCTCCTATACCGTTTCTATGATAATAATAACGGAAGTCCGTTAAATACAACGATTCGTGCGATGAAGGAATTAAAAGAACTTCTTCCTCCTTCTGCTAAGATTTCCGGTTCCTGTTCTACCGGTTACGGTGAGGCATTGATCAAAGCTGCACTCCAGCTCGACCACGGAGAAGTAGAAACGATGGCACACTATTATGCCGCTGCTTTCTTTGAACCGGATGTGGACTGTATCTTAGATATCGGCGGACAGGATATGAAATGTATCAAAATCCGCAATCATGCCGTAGATAATGTTCTTTTAAACGAGGCCTGTTCCTCCGGATGTGGTTCCTTCATTGAGACTTTTGCCAAATCCTTAAACTATTCTGTTGCCGATTTTGCCAAAGTCGCTTTATTTGCCCCATCCCCAATTGACTTAGGTTCTCGCTGTACCGTATTTATGAACTCCAAAGTAAAACAGGCACAAAAAGAGGGAGCAAGTGTTGGTGATATTTCAGCCGGTCTTGCTTATTCTGTTATCCGTAATGCCTTATTAAAAGTTATTAAGCTTACTGATCCAAAGCAGCTTGGCACAAAGATCGTAGTACAGGGCGGTACTTTCTATAATGATGCTGTCCTTCGCAGTTTTGAGCGTATATCCGGCTGTCATGCCGTTCGTCCGGATATTGCCGGTATCATGGGAGCATTTGGTGCCGCTTTAATTGCAAGGGAACGAGAAGATGAAACCGGTGATACAAAGATGCTCTCCATTGATGAGATCATCCATCTTGAATACACTACTTCCATGAGTCGCTGCCAGGGATGTAACAATCACTGTATTCTTACGATTAATAAGTTTAACAATGACCGACAGTTCATTTCCGGTAACCGTTGCGAGCGTGGTCTTGGACTTGAGAAAAATCACGAACATGTACCAAACCTTTATGAATATAAATATAAACGCATCTTCGGATATAAATCTTTAAAACCTGAAGAAGCAAAACGTGGGGTTATCGGTATTCCAAGAGTGTTAAATATGTATGAGAACTATCCATTCTGGCATACATTTTTCACAAATCTTTCTTTCCGGGTTATACCTTCTCCAAAGTCATCCAGAAAGATTTATGAGCTTGGTATCGAATCGATTCCAAGTGAATCTGAGTGTTATCCTGCTAAGATTGCACACGGACATGTTATGTGGTTACTGCAAAAGGGAATTCAGACTATTTTTTATCCTTGTGTTCCTTATGAAGAGAATCAAATGCAGGGTTCTAACAACCATTACAACTGTCCTATTGTAACTTCTTATGCAGAAAATATTAAAAATAACATGGAAGAGCTTCGTGATCCAAATGTTCTTTTTATGAATCCATTCCTGGCACTTGATAATGAAGAGGCTTTAAAAGTACGTTTGTACGATGAATTATCGAAACATTTTGATGTGACAAAAGAAGAAATCAACCATGCCGTCGAGGAAGCATATAAAGAAGCCGCACAGGTAAGAAAAGATGTGCAGGCAAAGGGAGAAGAAACCCTTGCATACCTTGCTGAAACCGGTAAAATGGGTATCGTTCTCTGTGGCCGGCCATACCATATCGATCCGGAAATCAACCACGGTATTCCGGAATTGATCAATTCTTTCGGTATTGCTGTACTAAGCGAGGATTCCATCTGCCATTTAGGCCATGTGGAACGTCCGTTAATCGTATCTGACCAGTGGATGTATCATTCTCGTCTGTATGCTGCAGCAAACTATGCGAAAAAGAATAAACAGCTTGAAGTCATTCAGCTTAATTCCTTCGGCTGTGGTCTTGATGCTGTAACAACCGACCAGGTAAATGACATCATGACTAATTCCGGACGTATTTACACTGTTCTTAAGATTGATGAGGTTAACAACTTAGGTGCTGCCAGAATCCGTATTCGTTCTCTGATTGCTGCGGTAAAGATCAGAAATCGTAAGCACATCGAGCCACATCCGGTTCCGGCAAATATTACAAAAGTAGAATTTACAAAAGAAATGAAAAAGGATTATACCATTCTGGTTCCACAGATGTCTCCAATTCATTTCGATCTGCTTGCTCCTGCCTTCCGCCACTGCGGATATAATGTAGAAATTCTGCCGGAAATGGGCAAGCAGGCTGTAGATACCGGCTTAAAATATGTAAATAATGATGCCTGCTATCCATCTCTTATCGTAGTCGGCCAGATTATGACTGCATTAACCTCCGGTAAATATGACCTCAACAAAACTGCCGTTATCATCTCTCAGACAGGAGGTGGTTGTCGTGCAACAAACTATATTGGTTTTATCCGCCGTGCATTAGAAAAGAATGGTTACGGTCAGATTCCGGTTATCAGTTTAAGTGTACAGGGCATCGAAAAGAATGAGGGATTTAAGTTTACACCCGCACTTTTAGTTCGTGCACTTCAGGGGGTTATTTACGGAGATTTATTTATGCGTGTGCTTTACCGTGTCCGTCCATACGAGAAGGTCAAAGGCTCCGCAAATCATTTACACGAAGTATGGAAAAAGCGTTGTATTAAATCACTTGAAAAAGCTCGATACGGCGAATTTAAGAAAAATATCCGTGGAATCATCCACGACTTTGATAAACTGCCAATCACTGCTGAAAAGAAACCTCGTGTTGGTATTGTTGGAGAAATCCTCGTAAAATTCCTCCCGGATGCAAACAATCATCTGGTAGAGCTTTTAGAGGCAGAGGGAGCAGAAGCTGTAATGCCGGATTTATTAGATTTTATGTTCTACTCCTTCTATAACAGTAATTTTAAAGCAGAATATCTCGGAAAGTCCGCAAAGGCTGCTAAGTTATGTAATATGGCAATTTCCGCACTGGAAGCATATCGAGGCTTCCTTCGAAAAGAATTAGAAAGAAGCGAACGTTTTACTGCTCCACCTCATATTAAAGAACTTGCCGAATATGCAAAACCTATCGTATCCCTCGGCAATCAGACCGGTGAAGGATGGTTCTTAACCGGTGAGATGGTCGAACTCATTAAAGAGGGGGCACCAAACATTGTCTGTACACAGCCATTTGCCTGCCTTCCAAACCACGTTGTTGGTAAAGGAGTTATTAAAGAGCTTCGTCGTAAGTATCCAGAATCTAACATTGTCGCAATTGATTATGATCCCGGTGCAAGCGAAGTAAACCAGATAAATCGAATCAAGCTGATGCTTGCAACAGCACAAAAAAAGTTAAATTCTGATTTACAAAATCAGTAAAAACAAAAAGTATCGTATAGCATTCGTGTCATTGACTGCTATACGATACTTTTTATTATCTGTCTCTCTCGAAATCAGTTAGAACAAAAGTGATAATTTGTCTTATTACTTTCACGGTAATCAAAAATGCCTCTACATTCTTACGGAAATCCCTTTTTCTTTAAGATACTTTTTTAATTCCATAATTTCTAATTCTTTAAAATGAAATAAAGATGCAGCTAAAGCAGCATCTGCTTTCCCTTCATTAAATGCATCATAAAAATGTTCTTTTGTTCCGGCACCACCTGATGCAATTACAGGAATAGAAACATTCTCAGAAATAATACGTGTAAGTTCTAAATCATATCCTGCTTTCGTTCCGTCACAATCCATACTCGTAAGCAGTATCTCCCCTGCTCCTAATTTTTCTACACGCATTGCCCATTCTACGGCATCCATTCCCATATCTACTCTTCCGCCGTTTTTATAAATATTCCAGCCGCCGTCTGCTCTTCTTTTTGCATCAATAGCAACAACAACACACTGACTTCCAAACTTATCCGCTGCTTCACTAATTAATTCCGGACGCATGATTGCTGCCGAATTAACCGAAATCTT
Organism: uncultured Anaerobutyricum sp.; assembly: GCA_934317185.1. Classification (GTDB taxonomy): domain Bacteria; phylum Bacillota; class Clostridia; order Lachnospirales; family Lachnospiraceae; genus Anaerobutyricum. The sequence goes on from CAKREJ010000050.1 coordinate 9,295, forward strand.
ATCTGCTCCTTCACGAAGAATCGCCTTAAAATCATCTACCGTACGGATTCCACCACCAACTGTAAATGGAATAAATACCTTTTCTGCTACCTTCCTCACCATATCTACTACTGTATTTCTGGCATCCGATGAAGCAGTAATATCAAGAAAAACAAGCTCGTCTGCTCCAGCCTTATCATACGCCTCTGCAATTGCAACCGGATCACCGGCATCAATCAAATTAACAAAATTCACACCTTTTACAACTCTGCCATTATTGACATCCAGACAGGGAATAATTCTTTTCGTAAACATATTTGTCTCCTATTTCTCATAATGTACTCTCGGAATCTTTTTATGCCTGATTTTATATATATCATAATACGTTCTTACAATTCCACGACACAATTCTTACAATTCCACAAAATTTTTAAGAATCTTCAAACCAACCTCACTGCTTTTTTCCGGGTGAAACTGACAGGCAAATACATTCTCATGCTCTATGGACGCATGAATCTGTGTAGAATACTCCGTTGTTGCAGTTACATCTTCCTCACGCCCTGCTTTTAAGTAATAAGAATGTACAAAATATACATAAGACTCATCAGGAATATCTTTAAAAAGTCTTGCACCCTCTTTTATTTTTATAGAGTTCCAGCCCATATGCGGAATCTTTAATCCCTCTTTGTCAGGAATTCTCAAAACCTCTCCCGGTAAAATCCCAAGACCTTTCACCCCCGGAGTCTCATCACTCTTTTCAAAGAGAAGCTGCAGACCAAGACAAATCCCCAAAAACGGAATCTTTTTATCTACCACCTCGTAAATCACCTTATCAAGACCATAAAAGCGAAGCTTCTCCATAGCATCACCAAATGCTCCTACTCCCGGCAGAATAACTTTATCACTATTTAAAATCTGTTCTCTCTCACGGGTAATAACGACTTCTTCCCCCATGTGCAATAACGCTTTTTCTACACTCTTAATATTTCCGGCATCATAGTCTATAATTGCAACCATATCTTTTTCCTCCTGTATTTTGCTCTTTTATTCTAGTAGAAAAAAATATTTTTTGCAATATTTATCTTTAAAAAATTCATAATTCAAAAAAATTACATAAATCTCTGTCGAAATTTATTTATTGATTTTTCTGTCAATTTATTATATGATATTTATAACAATATTATATTACAATACTTCCAATCAGGAAAGGGGATACATAAATGAAATCAACATATAACGTAGAATTTGCCGGAAATCAGATTGAAAGCAAAGAAGTTATTGCAAAAGCAAAAAAAGTATGGGTAGATGCAGGTAATAAAGACCGCAAAGTTAAAGACTTAAAAACTATGGATTTATACTTAAAACCAGAAGAGAACGCTGTATACTACGTATTCAATGAAGAAGAATCCGGAAGCTTCCCACTATACGAATAATCCTGATTTATTGGAATGACGGACGAAAAATAAAAAGTATCTTATAGCATCTGTGCCAGTAGTCGCTGCATCTTGAATGCTTGCATAAAGGCT
>CAKREJ010000051.1 GCA_934317185.1 uncultured Anaerobutyricum sp.
AGTGGTGGAAATTCTACTAAAGAAGCTAACTTTCTTTCTTCCGGGGTGCTGCAGGATTCCTCTAAATAGTCGCATTTATCACGAAGAATTGCCAGACGGTATTCCAGGATACGCAGGTACTCATACCCTTTTACCCAGAAATGTCCAACATCCCCGTAATTATATAAATTATTTTTCTGCAACAACGCATCAAAAAACAAGGTTACAACACTGTTGCCCTGATGAACAACTAATACATACTGTTCTTCTTTTTTATCAAGAACTGCCAGTATTTCGCCTTCATATTCCTTTTGATATTCTCCTGTCATCGTCGCATTATGAAATACAAGAAAACTTTCTACTGCATCATTCATTAAATATACCAGTGAAATATCCTGCTTTTTATGGAATTCATTTTTATGCTTATATTCCGGAATGATCAACTCGAATTGATCTTGTTCTAACAGTTCTTCTAATCTGTAAAAAGCATCGGGTATTTCTAAGGTTTCTATCCTGTCGCTAATATCAAACATTACTTTCCTCTAAATTTATATCAAATATGAGATAACTCCTACTTCTGTATATATTCAAGATTTGTCATCTGCTTCTTCCTCCAAAGCTTCAATTAGAAAACTTACTGGTCGAAATCCATCGTTACAGGATATCATTGCAGACTTTTCGTTCTTCATCCAACCGCTGTAAATATCTCTTCCGCCATAGGCAAGTGTCATGACAAAAGGGGACATACTCTCCCAGGCACTGTCGCACAATCCATCAGGCTTACTCCACCCGTTTGCGATAAAAACCTGTCCCTCTTCCATATCACAGGCATGTTCCATAGGCTTCTCATATTTTTTCATTAAATCTTTATAGCATGCTTTACGCATGACTGTAATTTTACATTTCTTCATTGCTTTATTTTCGTTTTAATTTCTTTGAATTCTTCAATATTTGATAATTATTTTCCTGCAATATCCTTTACAACTTCTCCTGCGATAATCAGTCCTACTACAGATGGTACAAATGCTACACTTCCCGGAATCGCACGTCGCTCTGTGCATTTATGTTTTGCTCCCGGAGGGCAGATGCAGTTTGCTCTGCAGCTTATGGACATATCCTCGATTGGTTGAATCGGCTGTTCTTCTGAATAAACAACTTTAAGCTTTTTTACACCTCGTTTTTTCAGTTCACGACGCATTACTTTTGCAAGAGGACATACTTTTGTTTTGTAGATGTCTGCCACACGAAAAGCTGTAGGATCAAGCTTATTACCAGCTCCCATACTGCTGATTACAGGTACTTCCTGCTTTTTGGCCTGCATGATAATTTCAATTTTAGCTGTGACGGTATCGACAGCATCCACAACATAATCATATTCATTAAATGAAAATTCATCTGCATTTTCTGGAAGGAAAAAACATTGATGTATGTTCACCTTAGCATCTGGATTAATGTCTAAGATTCGTTCTTTCATCACTTCTACTTTATATTTTCCAACTGTTTTCCTAGTGGCAATAATCTGACGGTTCAGATTCGTAAGACATACCTTATCATCATCTATAAGATCAAATGTGCCGACTCCACTTCGTGCCAGTGCCTCACAGACATAACCTCCGACTCCTCCGACTCCAAAAATTGCAACACGGGACTTTTTTAATTTATCCATCGCTTCTTCTCCCAGTAAAAGCTGGGTTCTGGAAAATTGATTTAACATAATGTTCTTCCTTTTCTCTCTGTTCTCTTTTTTATCTCTTTTTTATTTCTTATCTCTTCTTTTTCTCTTGCTTTTTGCTATTTTTTACTCATATATCAGTAACGTTTCATTCTGTTATATGGGATTGTTTCTTACAATGAGTTCTGCTGTCGGTTCGTCAATGTAAAGACTGTCCACCAAACCACCCTGTAATGCTGCTGTAAGAATCTGTTCTTTTTGTTTTCCAACGGCAACAACAAGTTTATTTGGAATTTTTTTAATTGTCTCAAGCGAAGCTCCAACAACACGGGCATCGATTTTTTCATCGAAAAGTTCCCCATCTTTATTGATAAAATGAGAACAACAATCTCCTACTGCTCCCCTTCTGCTAAAGTCCTTATAATCATTTTCATTGATAAGTCCCATCTCATATACGATAGATGGACGTTCCAGATTTCCTACAGAATATATTGCTGTCTGACATACTTCTGCCATCTCCAGAATTTCATGAATCTGAGGATCCTTCTTCAGTGCCTCCACAATAGATGGCTCTGCCACCATTGCCGGAGCAGGAATCTGATAGCCGGTTCCCCCCACACTATCTACAAATCGTTTTAATACATCTAAGGCTCCTGATTCAAAAATTGCTCTGGAAAATCCACCCGTCAACTGTATCACCGAAACACCTTTTCTTTTTATTTTCGGAAGCTGCTGTGCCAATACAGCAAGTGCATGTCCCCAGGTTACTCCGATCACACTGTCATTCTTTATGTAGCGAGGAAGATCTTCTGCCAGAGCTGCACATACATCCTGCATCAATATCTGTGGATTGCCTACAAGATCCGGCACAATAATCGCTCTCTTAATCGGGAATCGTTCAATTAATTCATTTTCCAGGCTGCCATTTGCCAGAACAGAATCCTTGATACGAACTTCAATAATCCCCATATCCATCGCATTCTTTAAAATGCGGCTTACGGAAGACTTACTGATTCCCTCCCTCGCTGCAATCTCCAACTGATTATAATGTAATTCATAATATAGCTTGGCAATTCGAATTGCCTGATTCATCTTTGCTGTATCCATCTATTCTGCTCCATTCCCTCAAATCCATTCCCTCGAACCTGTTTTCTGATATATTCAAGATTATAGTTTCTCTTCCAATAGAAGTCAACAGATTACGATTTAATTCCTATAAAAGAACAGTGAAAAAACATCAGGCTATAACCTCTGACATTACATTTGCTATAGTCTGATGTTTTTATTTTCGTTTATTCTTCTGATGAATCAAAGCTTAGTTAGATTGTTTCTGAATTCTTTTTTGATGCAAAATATGCTCTGAGTGAATTCACTACAATAATCACACCAAGAATCATTAACAAGATTGCAATAATAAGCTGTAATCCTTCTACTAAGAATGTTGCAGAACCCGATACAAATGCCTGTACAAGCAAAATGGTTCTCTCTACTAATGCAGTTCCTGTTACACAAAGCATAATGATCAGTGGTGGGAATAACATCTTGTTGCTTCTTCCTGTTACTTTTAAGAATACACAAAGTGTCACTAACACTAATGCTGACAAAAGCTGATTTGCAGAACCAAACAATGGCCAGATATTCGCATATCCAATTCTTGTCAATATAAATGCTGCTACTAAAGTGATAACCGTAGAGAAATAAGTATTAGATAAAAGCTTTCTCCAACCTTCTGCATGAGCCATATCATCTACGCTGAACAGTTCCTGAAAACTCATTCGACCAATTCGAGCCACAGCATCTAAGCTTGTAAGTGCAAGTGCAGATACACACATAGTCATAAAACATTGTGCTACATATACAGGAATTCCAAACATTTCAAAGAATCCTGCTACACCACTTGAAAATACCTGAAATGGTGTTCCGTCAGCCGGGGTTCCGTTAGCAGAAGCCGCTGCACCAGCTACACATAAAGCAATCACTGCAAGTAAACTTTCTAAGGCCATTGCTCCATATCCAACTTTTAACATATCCTTTTCATTCGATATTGTTTTAGAGGAAGTTCCGGAAGATACCAGACTGTGGAATCCGGAAACTGCTCCGCAGGCAACGGTAACAAACAAAATAGGAAACAGATTTCCAAGCTGTTCGTTATGAAATCCTGTAAATACAGGAAGATTCATGCTTGGATGTGCCACAAGCAAACCTACTACTGCACCCGCAATCATTCCAATAAACATATATGTTGTCATTGCATCACGAGGCTGTTTTAATAACCACATCGGTAATACTGCTGCAAAGAAAATATAAATAAATGTAATATATGTCCAGCCATCTTTTCCTAAAGTGATCGGCATTGCCATGCCAATTGCAAGTGCTGCTACTGTACATACTAAACCAACAACTGTTTCTTTCCAGCCTGTCAGTTGAAAATGTTTGTGAAGCAATCCAAAAATCATTGCAAATACAATAAATAACAGGGAAATTGTTCCTGCCGCTCCATTCGTCTTTGCCGCATCTGCAAGACGAATCACTCCGTTCGTATCTACGGTATATGCATTAAATGTACCTGCAACCATGTCAGCAAATGCTGCGATAACAATCAATGTAAATAACCAGCAAAACGCAAGAAATAATTTTCTTCCAAGCTTGCCAATATATTTTTCGATCAAAAGTCCCATAGACTTACCATCATTTTTTACGCTGGCGTATAATGCTCCAAAATCAGTAACTGCTCCAAAGAAAATACCTCCTATTAATACCCATAAGAGTACGGGAAGCCATCCAAATACTGCTGCCTGAATTGCTCCGGTTACAGGTCCTGCTCCCGCAATAGAAGAAAACTGATGACTAAATACTGTCCAGCCATCGGTCGGAACATAATCCTGTCCATCTTCAAATTTATGTGCTGGTGTTTCCGCCTTTGGATCAATTCCCCATTTTTTAGAAAGCCACCTGCCATAAAATACATATGCCGCTGTTAATAAAACTGCCGCAATTAAAACAATTACTAATGTATTCATTTCTAAGTCCTCTCCTTCCCTATGTATACCTTTTGTATACATGAAGTTTTATAGACCTTCTCCTGCATTTTGTCAAGGTATTTTCTAATTTTTACTGCATTTTCGGAATAAAAAATAAATTTTTTAAGTCATTCACTGCATTTTTCATCGTTTATACAAAAAAGTCCCGAATTTTTTAAATAGGACTAAAATCCAGAACTTTTTTGATGTCTTCTTCTATTAAATTGTCTATATTACCAGACATCAATCTGATTCTATTTCATATTCAAATCCTGCATCCGTAATCACCTTAATCGTGTCTGAGATTCCCTGTCCATCCGCAGTCAGATAACCGGATGCAAAGATAGAATCCACAACACTAAGTAGTTCTTTCTCTCGTCCTTTAAAGTAGACTTCTCTTCCGGCGGCACAGCGGATATCCGATTGAGGAACTAAAATGCGGGCAAGACATAAAACCTTCATACAGTAAGAAGGAGTGAGTACGGTCGTATCTGCATCTTCTAATGGAGTACCTGGAATTGGAAGCAGAAAGTTGATCGGGAGTGCTTCCGGTTGAATTTCACGAAGGTCAAGAAGCATATCTACGATATCTTCTTTACTTTCTCCCATGCCGATAATACCTCCGCTGCAAATCTCAAATCCGAGTCGCTGAAGCATATGAATGTTGTTTACACGTTGTTCGTATGTGTGAGTCGTACATATATTATGGTAGAAAGACCGGCTGCTGTTAAGATTGTGATTGATACGGTCAAGCCCGGCTTCTTTTAATGTTAATGCCTGCTTTTCCGTAAGAAAGCCAATAGAGCAGCAAAGATGTGTTCCGTCTGCTTTCATCACACGAATTTTTTCGGCAAGCTCTTCAATGTCTTTATCGCTAAACTTCATTCCGCTAAGACCGATACAATGTCTCGAAAGATGATTGTCATGTACAAAAGCATTATCGCTGTATAACTTTTCATCATCAACCCATCTATATTTTTCAATATCTGCTTCAGAACGGCAGGATTGTGCACAATAAGCACAGTTTTGAGAACAGTTTCCACTTCGAGCATTCGTAAGAAGGTGAATACTTACATGATTCCCTTTATATTTTTTGCGTAAGCTTCCTGCCATTTCCATAAGAAGAGGCATATCTTCTTCCGGAAGATTCATAACAGCAATCGCTTCTTCTCTGGAAAATGGGTATTCTTTATTTATATTATCCGATAATATCTTTCGTATTGCATCCGCAGTTATCATTAAACTCATAGTAAAATCCTTTCTGATATAATCAAATGATTACATTTTAAATCTCTGTTGTCTACTTTATCATGGCAATTTCCAATTGTCAACGCATTTTAGTATGATAAGGTTTACAATTCTTCTTTACTTTTGCTCTTGAATTTACTGTACTATAAAAAACAATATTAAGTATTTCTTACGATTAGGTGAATTTGACCAACAAGGCAGAAAGAAAGTGTATAATGATAAATGTATGTTAACTTGTATGATGTACTCACAAAATCAGACACGAAAAGATTCCGAGAGGACATTACGTTTAAAAGGAGAATTGTTAATGGATAAAATAGGACATTTAGTTGTGACAAAGTCATTGACAGGGAATATGCCAAAAACACATAAAGCCGCTTTACTGCTTGGTAGTATATTACCGGATTTATTTGTATACACTTATTTGGAGGGGCATACTTGGGAGGCAACTTTTGATAAAATAATAAATCGCATGGAGGTTTTAGAAGAAAAAGGACGGGGCGGCTGCTTTTCTTATTTAAAACTTGGTTGGATTTTACATTATGTAGAAGATTATTTTACTTACCCGCATAATACGATTTTTGAAGGAACAATTCCAGAGCATTACGCTTATGAAAAAAAGATGACACGATGGATGCGAGAAGGTGCTTTAGAGCAGATGTCCATACCACTATGTAAACAATTCGATACTGCCTCACAGTTGGAGAATCGAATCCAGAAATTACACGATCAATATCTTTCACAGGAAATGTCTAACGAGAATGATACCACCTATATGCGGCAGATTGTTTCAGAAATCCTGAATTGTTATGAAGAAATATTTACAAATAAAAGAGAATTTGCCCGTTTTATGGGATGGATACGCAGAAAAGCCGGAGCAAAAACCGCTTAATCCGTTTATTTTAATTACTTTTCTGATATACTAACAAAACCCCTGAAAGTTATAGAATATTGAAACAAAACCGTTTTATATTCTATAATTTTCAGGGGGTTTATCTTTTCTAACCAGCCAAAAGTTTATTCCAAACCCTGAATCGCTGCAACTGTTTTCTGGTATTTTTGTGATACCTTCTGAAATAATTCTTCGCTTCCTGCAGTCTCTCGCCCTCTTAACTTCTCTGTAAGTTCTGCACTCACTTCATATAGTTCATCAAATCCAAGATTCAGACAGACTCCTTTTAAGGTATGTGCTGCACGAAAGGCTTCTTCTCCATCTTTTTTTATAAGATCTTCTTTTAAATCATTAAAACTCGGATCGTTTAAAAACTTTAAGGCAAACCGTTTAATCATGGCTTCACTTCCCATTCTGCCTAAAACACTCTCATAATTTGATCCCATCTGCTCATAACATTCCTTTACTGTCATCATTATTCTCCTTAACTCTTTTTTAAAGAATGCCAAGACATCCTTAAACTTCAGTATTATTATCTTAGCATTGTCACTATTTATTACAGAACACTTTAAATACTATTTGTCCTATCTATTGTTATGTTCTTCCTCCCTTACCATTGAAAATGAATTATATACCTGATTAGTAATCAGGGTAACAAGACGACGCTGCTTCGCATAAAGCTTAATTGTATTCATCACTCTGCGATATACGATCCTTGCATCAAAGGGTCTGCTGATATAATCAACAACGCCCATCTCATATGCCTTACGCATTATATCCTGAGAATTTTCACTTGAGATCATAATAACCGGAATGTCTTCATCCCAATGTTCTTTTATCATAAAGTCTAAAACTTCAAATCCATCCATAACCGGCATAACTATATCAAGAAGAACAAGCGAAAGATTGGTTCCATATTGATGTAACAATTTAAGTCCCTGTTCCCCATTCTCTGCTTCTAAAATATCAAAATCTTCACCGAGCATCTCAGAAAGTAACATTCGATTTATTTCTGAATCATCTATAATAAGTATCTTTTGACCAGACTTTGAACGACTTTCTTCTTGTCCCGCCAAAAACTGGGTTCGCTCTGTAACAACACGATTCTTTGTCATCTTGGCCTGATACATATATTTATCGGCTCGTCGAATTGCATCTTCCATCTTTTCATTCTCTGATAAAACTCCGCCAATACTTACGGAAAGCCGAAGGTGAGTATATCCCGGAACGACTGCATTATATATTCTTTCCTGAATCTGTTTTAGTTTATTCTCAAAATCTGCTCCCATAATATCAGGCAATATGAGAAGAAACTCATCTCCACCATATCGTATCAATGTATCACTCTTACGAATATTCTTCTTTATAATCTGAACAACTGTATCAAGGACCACATCTCCTGTTTCATGACCGTAAGTATCATTATAGAGCTTAAAATCATCCAGATCAATCATCGCAATCCCTGCTGCCAGATGTGCATTCTTTATTTTATCTTCAAAATATCTTCTGTTATATATTCCTGTCAGTGCATCTCTGTAAAGCTTATCATTATATCCACTTATTTCATCTAGTATACGATTTCTTCCATCATCATCAACAAAAATTTCCTTATCCAGATAATTAATCATTTCCATGGCATAGGCTTTGCCGTCTATTTCCACATATTTAGAAATAACCTGATAAAAATCTTCTCCGATCAGTTCAAGCTTTGTACGCTGCACCTTATCTTCCATTACTTTCCGGGAAATACAATTCTCACAGGGCTTCTCCTTTTTCCAGAAATCATAGCATTGACAAATATTCGGTTTTTCCTCTTTTGGCACAACATTTTTGCCTCCACAAAGCATTGTTCTATCTAGCAGGCGTACAGTATCAAATACTTTCTCAAGCTGCCTTATCATATCTTCTGATTCTTTCTTTGTCATTGCTTCCTCTTTTTGCATATGCCCCTCTTATACTCCTGTTTATTATAATTCCCTTCGTTATACTTTTTAATGATGGATTTAAGAATATCTCTTATTCTCAAATTTTATTTTTATTATAACACTATGTAACTAACTTGTATAGTATCATACTGAAAATTTCCATACCATCAAAATGCTTACATTACATCAAAAAAAGATTTATGCCATATTTATACCATTCAAAAATTAAAAAAATTCATACCATTAAATAAAGTAATTGTTGACATTTTTATAATGAAACTATATAATTTCTGGAGAATTTTGTACATTTTATGAGGGAGGAACTTATGAAAGAAAGAGAAAAATTAGGCTCTCGTCTTGGTTTTATTTTAATTTCCGCCGGTTGTGCTATCGGAATCGGAAATGTATGGAAGTTCCCTTATATGGCAGGTCAGGGAGGCGGTGGTGCATTCGTACTGTTCTACCTTCTTTTTCTGTTACTTCTCGGACTTCCTATTATGACAATGGAATTTTCTGTGGGACGTGCCAGCCAGAAAAGTCCTGTAAAGGCTTACTATGCTCTGGAAAAGCCGGGGCAAAAATGGCATATCCACGGCTATATCACTTTAATCGGCTGTTATCTTCTGATGATGTTTTACACGACGGTTTCCGGCTGGATGCTCCATTACTTCTATTTGACTGCAACCGGCAAGTTTACCGGTCTTGATTCTGATGCTGTAACTGAACAATTTAACACTATGCTCAGCCAGCCGCAAGTTATGGGATTTTGGATGGTTATCGTTGTCATCGCCGGTATCTTAGTCTGCTCTATCGGACTTCAAAATGGTCTTGAAAAAGTAACAAAGGTAATGATGATCTCTCTTTTATTTATTATGGTCATTCTTGCTATCAACAGCTTTTTTATGGATGGTGCCAAAGAAGGATTAAGCTTTTATTTAATTCCTGACTTTGGACGAATGAAAGAAATCGGAATCATTAAAACGATTACCGGTGCTATGAATCAGGCATTCTTTACGTTAAGTCTCGGTATTGGTGCTATGTCTATCTTTGGAAGTTATATCGGAAAGGAACGCTCCTTACTCGGAGAATCTTTAAATATCGCTCTTCTGGATACATTTGTAGCAATCACTTCCGGTCTTATCATCTTTCCGGCCTGTTTTACCTTTCATGTAGACCAGACTTCCGGTCCAGGGCTTATCTTTATCACCCTGCCAAATATTTTTAACCATATTCCTATGGGAAGATTATGGGGAAGCTTATTCTTTATTTTTATGTCCTTCGCCGCATTCTCAACGATTCTCGCTGTATTTGAGAATATTATTTCCTGTGGAATGGAATTAACCGGCTGGAGCAGAAAGAAATCCAGCTTCATAAATGCAATTGCTATTATTTTACTTTCCATTCCCTGCGTACTTGGATATAATCTGTGGAGTTGGGATGGATTCGCTATATTCGGTGGTGCTGTACTTGACTTTGAGGATTTCCTTGTAAGCAACCTGTTCCTCCCTCTTGGCTCTCTTGTATATCTTTTATTCTGTACAAGCAGATACGGCTGGGGCTGGAAAAACTTCACCACAGAAGCCAATACCGGAAAAGGGTTAAAAATAAAAAACTGGATGAGAGGATATATTACTTATATCCTTCCACTCATCGTCCTCTTTATCTTCTTCTTCGGTTTATATGATAAATTCTGATTTGAAGAGGTGACGGACGAAAAAGAAAAAAGAAATACTGGTAAAATGTGTCAGTAGTCGCTGCGTGAAGAATGTTCGCAAACGGCTCACATTCTTTACTCGCTCCGAGGCCACATTTTATCCAGTATTTCTTTTTTCTTTTTCTGTTTGTCTGCTCCAGAAGTAAATCAGGAGTTTGTGCCGGAGGAAGAAGGGGATTGTCCAGAAGATTGTAACAATCAATTAGCCAAAATCTCCAGCAGATGAGGAATTAGCTCATTACTGATATTGTTTATGACTTTTAGATGGGCGTTATCTTACATCTGATATAGTTTATGTTGCTCTTTGAAAAAATTTTTACGAAATCTGTACTGGAGGGAAAGG
>CAKREJ010000052.1 GCA_934317185.1 uncultured Anaerobutyricum sp.
AGAAATCACTTGATTATAGGTAGTAAATATGGTAAATTCAAGAATTAGAGATAGTTGTAAAATGATAAGGAGAATAAGTATGGCAAATATAATTTCAGATGAAACGATTGAATATGTCGGCATTCTTGCCAAACTGGAGCTTTCTGCAGAGGAAAAAGAACAGGCAAAGAAAGATATGGCAAATATGCTTGATTATATTGATACATTGAATGAACTCGATACTAGTGGAGTAGAGCCAATGAGCCATGTATTTCCGATAAATAACGTATTTAGAGAGGACGTTGTAACAAACGGAGACGACAGAGTGGAGATTCTGGCGAATGCACCGGAAGCGAAAGAGGGAGCTTTTGTAGTTCCTAAGACTTTTGATTAGGAGGAAAAACATGGGTTTAATGGATTATACGGCTGTTGAGCTGGGTAAGAAGATTAAAGCGGGTGAAGTATCTGTTTTGGAAGCTGCGAATGCAGCTATGGATGCGATTGTTGCTTTAGAAGATAAATTTAACTGTTATGTAACAGTACAGGAAAGAGAAGCTGTGCAGGCAAAGGCTGAAGAACTCCAGAAGAAGATTGATGATGGGATTCTCACAGGACCGCTTGCGGGTGTTCCTGTCGCAGTGAAGGATAATATGTGTACAAAGGGAACTCGTACAACGTGCAGTTCTAAAATTCTTGAGAATTTTGAACCGACCTATACGGCAGAGGCGGTTCTAAATCTTGAAAAAGCAGGAGCACTTATTATTGGTAAGACCAATATGGATGAGTTTGCTATGGGTAGTACAACAGAGACTTCTCATTATGGAGTGACAAAGAATCCGTGGAATGAAGAGCATGTGCCAGGCGGGTCTTCCGGTGGTTCTGCGGCAGCAGTTGCGGCAGGAGAGTGTAGTTATGCATTAGGTTCTGATACGGGTGGATCTATTCGTCAGCCAGCCTCCTATTGTGGTATTGTAGGAATGAAGCCTACTTATGGTACGGTTTCTCGTTACGGTCTTATTGCATATGGTTCTTCTCTTGATCAGATTGGACCAATGGCGAAGGATGTGACAGATTGTGCGACAATTCTTGAGGCGATCGCCTCTCATGACCCTAAAGATTCTACATCTGTAAAGAGGGAAGATTATGATTTTACTTCTGCTTTAACAGACGATGTAAAGGGAATGCGTATCGGTATCCCCAGAGATTATATGGGAGAAGGACTTGATGAAGAAGTGAAGGCTGCAGTTCTTTTGGCAGCGAAGAAGTTAGAAGAAAAAGGTGCGATCGTAGAAGAATTTGATCTTAGCCTTGTTGAATATGCGATACCGGCATACTATGTTATTGCTTCTGCGGAGGCAAGTTCTAACCTTGCCCGTTTTGATGGTGTAAAATACGGATATCGTACAGAAGACTATGAAGGACTTCATAATATGTATAAAAAGACTCGTTCTGAAGGTTTTGGACCTGAAGTAAAGAGAAGAATCATGCTTGGTTCTTTCGTATTAAGTTCTGGTTACTACGACGCCTATTATTTAAAGGCACTTCGTACAAAGGCATTGATCAAACAGGCATTTGATAAAGCATTCGAAAAATATGATGTCATTTTAGGACCGGCAGCTCCAACAACAGCACCAAAGCTTGGTGAGAGTTTAAGTGATCCGATTAAAATGTATCTTGGAGATATTTATACTATTTCCGTAAATCTTGCCGGTCTTCCGGGAATTAGTGTTCCGGGAAGTCTTGACAGCAAGGGCCTTCCGATTGGTATTCAGTTTATCGGTGATTGTTTTAAAGAGAAGAATATTATTCGTGCAGCCTATGCATTTGAGCAGAGCCGTGAATTTAAGAACTGGAGCTTAAGCGGAAAGGAGGAGAAATAGAATGAGTAAACAATACGAAACAGTCATTGGTCTGGAAGTTCATGTAGAGCTTGCTACGAAGACAAAGATTTTCTGTGGATGCAGTACAGCTTTCGGTGGTGCACCTAATACACATACCTGTCCGGTTTGTACAGGTATGCCGGGATCTCTTCCTGTACTGAATAAGCAGGTCGTAGAATATGCGGCAGCCGTAGGTCTTGCAACTAACTGTACGATTACTCAATACTGTAAGTTCGATCGTAAGAATTACTTTTATCCGGATAATCCACAGAATTATCAGATCTCCCAGCTATATCTTCCAATCTGCCGTAATGGATATGTAGAGATTGATGTAGATGGCAGAAAGAAAAATGTGCGAATCCATGAGATTCATATGGAAGAGGATGCAGGAAAGTTAGTACATGATCCGTCTACAGGTAACTCTTTGGTAGATTTTAACCGAAGTGGTGTACCATTGATCGAAATCGTGTCGGAGCCGGATATGCGTTCTGCCGAAGAAGTTATTGCTTACCTCGAAAAGCTTCGTATGATTATTCAGTATCTCGGAGCATCTGACTGTAAGCTTCAGGAAGGTTCCATGAGAGCAGACGTTAACTTATCTGTTCGTGAAGTTGGAGCAGAGGAATTCGGAACAAGAACAGAGATGAAGAATTTGAACTCCTTTAGTGCGATCGCAAGAGCAATTGAGGGAGAGATGGAACGTCAGATTGATTTGATCGAAGATGGCAAGAAGGTTGTGCAGGAGACAAGAAGATGGGATGATGATAAAGAATATTCTTATCCAATGCGTTCAAAAGAAGATGCACAGGACTATCGTTATTTCCCAGAGCCAGATCTTACCCCGATTGTAATTTCCGATGAATGGTTAGACGAGATTCGCAGCCGTCAGCCGGAGTTCAGGGATGAGAAGCAGGCACGTTATAAAGAACAGTTTGGTCTTCCGGAATATGATATTAATATTATTACAGAAGATAAAACACTGACAGATTTATTTGAATCCTGTATTGAACTGGGTGCAGCCGCAAAAGAAGTATCTAACTGGATTATGGGAGATATTATGCGTCTCTTAAAAGAAAAAGAAATGGAAGCGGCTGATATTGATTTTAGTCCAAAGAATCTTGTAAAAATGATTCAGATGATCGAAGCTGGGGCAATTAACCGTAAGGTAGCTAAAAAGGTATTTGAGGCAATCTTTGATAAAGATGTGGACCCGGAAGTTTATGTAGAAGAGAATGGCTTAAAGACTGTAAACGATGAAGGTGCATTACGAAAAGTCATTGAAGAGATTGTTGCCAATAATCCGAAGTCTGTAGAAGATTATAAAGCTGGTAAGAAAAAAGCTATGGGATTCTTTGTAGGACAGACTATGAGAGCTATGAAGGGGAAAGCAGACCCGGCGATGGTTAATCAGATTCTTAAAGAAATATTAGATTAATACTAATTTGTTTAAGTGACGGACGAAAAATAAAAAAGAAGCAGGTAGCATCTGTGCCAGTAGTCGCTTCGTGTTGAATGCTCGCTTATAGCCTGCATTCAATACTCACTCCGAGGTCACATCTGCTAACCTGCTTCTTTTTTATTTTTCTGTCTGCCTGCTCCGGAAGTAAATTAGTATTTTATGTTGGGGGAAAGAAGTGGGAGAGCACGGAAGTGTGTGCTTTATTTCGCATATTTTCTTTCCACTACTGATTTAGCGAAAAGAGTAGACATTTTGTCTACTGGAGATTTTCAATGATTAATTTTCACAATCTTATGGAGATTCCCCATGCCTCCCTCAACTAATTTAATTCTCATCTACAATTTAGCAACAAACAGAAAAATAAAAAAGTATCAAGTAGCAGATGTGACCTCGGAGCAAGTAAAGAATGCCATCAGGCATTCTTCACGAAGCGACTACGGGCACAGATGCTACTTGATACTTTTTTATTTTTCGTCTGTTTCTAATGAATTAAATTAGTATTTAGAAAGGATTATTTATGTGTGAAAAAAAAGTACCTGTATTGAATTCTATGACTAAGAATCGTGATACGCATTTTCTTAAAAGTTATACATTAAATTATACAAACGCAGAGGGTAATGAAAAGCTTTATGAAATGGTAAGTAATTTTAATTATGAAAGACCGGAGGAAATAGGGCAGAAAGCTTCTGGTGTAGTAATCGTAGGGTTTTGTGCACAAGAGCTTCTTCTTTTAAGGGAGTTTCGTATGGGTGTAAATCAGTTTATTTATAATATGCCGGCAGGACATCTGGAAGAAGGAGAAGTGGTAGAAGAGTGTGCAAGGCGAGAACTTATAGAAGAAACAGGTCTTCATATTAAAAGAATCTGCAAAATACTTCCTCCTGCATATGCTGCCCCTGATTTGAGTGATTCCTCTGCGTGGGTTGTTATGGCAGAGGTTGAGGGCAGATTTAATCCGCAGACAGAAGCGGATGAGTATATTCAGCCTTTATTTGCAGATAAAAAGCAGCTTGAAAAAATGTTGGAAACGGAAAGGTTTTCAGGAAGAGCACAATTAATAGCATACCTTTTTTGCAAGCTGGGAAATAAGATTTTTGCATGAGATAATTTTAAAAGAATTACTGGCGATGGATTAAACAATTTGGTAAAAGAACTCAGGAAACAAGAGAGGAGTATTTTGTTTTCTGAGTTTATTTTTGTTATAAATTAAAAAGCCTTTGTTTTCATTCCCAATTTGTGCTATCATGTGGATTGTCATTAAGGAGATTAGATGAAAAAAGTTTTTCTTCAGGGACGAGGGGAAGAAAAATGAAAGGTTGGAATGAATTAAGATGAATAAAATAAAAAAGAGAAAGGCGGGAATCAGAGATTTCTTTAAGGGAAAGCATGGAAGAAATTTCCTGTTAGTTTTGGATGTTTTGCTGGCAGTTGCCTTTTTTGCAAAGCCTGACTTATATTATAATCCGGAAATCTCGAATTTTTTTGATCGCTTTTATGCAGACTCTCTGATTATCTGTGGAGGTTTATGGGCAGTCCTTATTTTCCTCACTGTTAAAAAGATTCATTTTTCGGCAGAGGTGAATAAGATTTTAACTTATATTGCGGGAATCGCCACACCATTTATGGCATTTTTATGGTTGGAGTTTTATAATGATGCACAGTTCTGGGTACCGATTTTTAGTATTCCATTTTTATATCTGATATTAGATATTATCGTGTATTATGTGATTTATGCACTATTTCTGCTGATTTTTAATAGCATACGAGGTGCATCAATTTGTATGATTATCGTAACAGCGGTATTCGGGATTTTTAATTATGAACTGACATTATTTCGAAGTATGTCATTTATTGCCTCAGATATTTACTCATTTTTGACAGCGGTTTCGGTAGCAAATACTTATCAGGTACAGATTGATGTAGATACGGCTGAATTTTTTATGATGGCAGTTGTGCTGGTTGCCCTTTTATTAAAGCTTGATAAAGTAAAGCTTTTTAAGTGGAAGGGGCGGATTGTGTATACGTTAGTATGCTGCATGATTTTTGCCGGCTTTACACAGGTTTATGTATACAGTGATTATCTTGAAAATATCGGTGTTGATTTTCGTGTATATCGTCCGCAATATAAATACCGTTATTATGGAACGCTGCTTACAACATTGCGAACATTCGGCTATCTTCATGTGACACAGCCGGAAGATTATTCAGTAAGTGCAGTTAAAAAGATTACGAAACAGTATAAGGAAAGTGATACTGCCGGGGAACAGGGAAATAATACAACTGCAGAGACACAAAATAAAACAGTCAAAAAGCCAAATGTAATTGCGATCATGAATGAATCCTTTGCCGATTTAAAAGCAGTGGGTGATCTGCAGGTTTCTCAGGATTATATGCCTTTCTTTCGCAAATTAAAAGAGAATACGATTAAAGGTTATACATATTCTTCGGTATTCGGTGGCAATACTGCCAATTCAGAATTTGAGTTTATGACGGGAAATACTCTGGCATTTCTTCCGGATAACTCTGTTCCTTATCAGCTTTTCCTGCGAAGTAAAACAGCAGGATTGACATATACTTTAAAGGATCAGGGCTATAGTCCATGTTATGCATTGCATCCATTTTATAAGACTGGCTATAGCAGATACAAAGTATATCCGTTGATGGGATTTGATAAATTTTATACCTCTGATAATTTTTCTGTGTTTACGGATACAGTAAATTACCATATTACTGATTCGGAAGATTATAAAAAGCTTATCAGTCTTTACGAGAATCGTACAGATAAAGATAAACCATTTTACCTGTTTAATGTAACAATGCAAAATCACGGAAGTTACGATGGAAGTACATTGGAAACAGGTGACTCAGTACAGATAGAGGGTGATCTGCAGTCCTACTCCAAAGCAGAACAGTATTTGAATATGATAAAAATGTCGGATAATGCATTAAAAGAACTCGTTCATTATTTTGAAAAAGTAGAAGAGCCGACAGTTATCGTATTTTTTGGAGATCATCAGCCGGATTTAGAGGAAAGCTTCTATAACCGTCTGCTTCACAGTGATATTCAGAAGTTAGAAGGAGAGGAATTAGAACAGCTTTATAAAGTCCCATTTTTAATCTGGGCCAATTATGACATTAAAGAAGAAACAGTAGAACGCACCAGCAATAATTATCTTTCTACTTATCTTGCAGAAGTAGCAGGAATCGAAAAAACAGGTTACCTTGAATATCTGACAAAGCTCAGAGAGGAGATTCCGGCAATTAATGCGATTGGATACTGGGATAAAAACGGAAAGTTTTATGAAATAAATGATGAAAAATCTCCATATTATGAATTGATACATGAGTATAATCTGCTTGAATATAATAATCTCTTTGGAAAAGATGATCAGCAAAAAGACTTCTTTTACCTGAAAAAACAGAGGTAAATTGTTGGAAAATGAATTATCAGAAAATAAAAAAGTATTTATTGTTTTTTGTAGAAAAATCTTGTTTTTTTCAGTATAATAATTATATGTAGTTTGTAAACCTGTAAAATGTGTATTCTCAAGTTAAAAAGCTTTCAGGAGTACATATAAAAAGAAAAGGAGAAGGATTATATGAAGGGGAAAAAAGCAAGACAGTTTTTGGGAGTATTATTATTACTTGTAATTTGTGGATTTTTTGCAACGAAAAAAGTAGATGTAATGGCCTATAGTAGTACATTGCAAAAAGGTCAGACACAGAATAGTATTACTGTTTCCTGGGAGAAACCAACATACTATAATGTTACAGGATATAAGCTGTATCTTGGCAAAGATTATTCAGATGTAAGTAAGAGAACACCGATTAGTCTGAATGCCGGTGCTACGTCCTATACGTTTCAGAGGTTATCCGCCGGAACGCAATATTATGTTCAAATTCAGTATGAATATACGACCTCTTACGGAGGACCTTATACAAGTACGTTAAGAAGTGGCTATGTGACCACACTTCCGGGTAAGGTTACAGGAGTAAAGCAGGATCGCTGGTGGAGATATGCGTTATCCGTAGATGCTACCTGGACAAAGCAATCAGGGGTTTCCGGATATCAATATATAATACGAGACAGCAGAAATAAGATAAAGAAAAATGAAAAGTCTACATATGGAACAAGAGCAGACTGCAAGATAAAGAATAATATGTTGTATACATTAACAGTTCGTGCGTATACAGATATTAACGGAAAGAAATATTATGGAGCGTGGTCTGACAAAGCATATCTTTTTACACAGCCGGAAATTTCAAAGCTTAGCATCAAGGGAAAGAAGCTTATAGTAAAATGGAAGAAGATCAGCGGAGTGACGGGATATGACGTTTATGTTTCCACTAAGAAAAATAAGGGCTATAAAAAAGTAAAAGCGGTAAATGCTAAGAAGAGTTCTGTAACAGTAACTAAGGTTAAAAAGGCTAAAATTAATAAAAAGAAGACATACTATGTATATGTTGTAGCTAAGAAAAAGGTTGGTAAAAGAATTTACGGTTCGGGAGTGAATTATATTTCCATCATTAAAAAAGGAAAATTTACAGCCGGAGATTTGAATTATATTCAAAAGTAAGTGAATAAAGTAATAACATATTGAGTTTTGCATTATAAACTATCAAAAGGTGGTATCAGCAGGAACAGTTGCCTGAACGTTTCTGCTGATACCACCTTTTTGTGTTTTTAGTAAATCCATTTATCTTTACAGTAGTTATAGTAGCGGTACTGATGAAGAAATCATACCTTTTTGCTGACGGAGTTTGTTAGATGCAGGCGTGTTTGTACCGTTGATTTATAAAACTTCAGTAATACATCTTCTAGTTGTTTAGTGAAAGATTCTTTATTCAGACATTGTAATGCTTTTAAAAGTTTGGAATCTTCCAATAAGGCACCGATTACTTCGCTGGTTACCGGAGCGGCAACTTCACTTGCAGGTCCGGAAGGAATGAGAGAAACAATGGCACCACGAATGATATGCCCTTTTTCATAAATCGGTGGTTCAAGCCGGACATAACCAAAGCAGGATCTGGAGAGCTTTTCGCTTCTGCCGTGTAAGAGCAGGGCATGAAAAGGTTTTATATATGTATCTGCTAAGTTATCCCGGTCTTTTAATATTTTATATAAGTGTTCCTGCATTTCGGAGGAATCCGCATAAAGAGAAGCAGAGTAAGCAATAAGCTCTGTTCGGTTTTTCAGGATTGGTGCCTGATTAATATAAATATTGCCGAGGAGTTCATAAATTTCTTTTCCGATATTGGAGAGAAATTCAACATCTTTTCGAGTGATAGAAGAATCCGAGACTGGAGCGGATGCATTCACTTCCTCCTCCTGTGTCTGCCGTTTTTGTGCCTGAAGAACTTTGATACGGGAATCCAGTAATATTTTATCCTGCCGTGTTAAAATAGGATTTACATGAAGGTATGGATAAGCAATCTCAAGCTTTGCAGTAGAGATGATTAAATCAATTCCTTCTTCCTGTAATCGTATATTGTTTAGTTCAAAAGCAGATGTAATCCCCCGGATATCAAGATTGGGATATTCTTTTTTCAGACTTTCGGTGAGTAGCCGGGAACTTCCAATTCCGGTAGGACAGACGATGATAACAGAAATTTGCTTCAGTTCCTTTTCAATTCGTTCCATAGCCATTGTGAAATAAAGGGTGATGAAGCCGATTTCACTTGCTGGAATTTTATCGATGCCAAGAACCGGACAAAGCAAGGATAATCCATCTTCACAAGCTCTGTATACGGAAGGATAACTTTCCTGAAATTCCTTTAAAAGAGGATTTTCTACAGGAATCCCGGCACGAAGTCTTGCGATAGCTGGCTGGATATGACCACTTAGTTCCGTGAGAAGCCGGCTGTCTCTTAAAAAATTTATATGTAGGATTTCGCTGACTTTTTTTATAACAGACAGAGTAAGCTGATGTATATCCAAATTGCGGATATCGGTAAGATCTGTACTGTCGGAGGGCCAGATACGCTGACCGGAAATAAAGACAGCCATATATAAAGTTTCTTCTACAGAAATAGACAAATGAAAACATTGTCTAAGTTCCTTCATAATATATTCAGAAACGGCATATTCCGGCTGGATGGATATTTCATCATACGATTGTTTCAGTTCTTTAATAAATTGCCCTTTTTGCATTCTCTGTACACAGAGAGAGGCGTATACAAGCAAATGTAAATAGCCGTTGTCGGAAAGCTGCATACCGAGCTGTTTCTGGCAGCCACCAAGGATATGGTTAACCTGTGCCATTACCTCACCATCAATCTCATCGATAAAATTCCGATTTAACAGAAACTTTTTATCCTGAAGATTACCGATGGAATGCTGCTCATTGACCTGCTTGCATATAAAAGATGTCAATGCCTGTCTTCTTGCAATCTCCGTTCCTTTTATAAATATACCAAGACCGGGACGGCGGATGAGCTTTAGCTCATACTTTGTAAACCAGGTTTTGAGTTGGTTAAGGTCAGCAGTAAGTGTTCCTTCGGAAATTTCAAACTTTTCTGTGAAGTAGTAAGATTTAATCGGTTCTTCCGCAAGAAGAAGGTCATGGCATAAGATAGTCAGCCGTTCTGGGCGGTTATCTGCGGGTGCAGAGCTGTTTGTGTTTTTTTCATCTAAAAGAGTGGCTAATTCTTCTAATCGTTCGGGTGTCTCATTGATCAAAAGTCCGATACTTCGTTTGCGCAAGAAGCAAAAACCGTTATGCTTCATCCATTTTTCAACGGTTGGAAGTTCTCGTTGAACAGAACGGTCACTGATGCCTAGTTCTTCTGAAATAATACCGATTGTTACGGGATCGTTCGGTGAAAAGCGAAGAAGAATACGGATTATTTTTTCTGCTCGTGGTGTAAGCTGCATCATTTTTCTTCCTTTCCTGTTTTATGTATTCTTAGATAATAGTATACAATATTTTACTGATGAATGCTTCTTGTAAAAATGCACAAAAGGACGGCAAAAAAATTGGAGATATTGATGATAAAGTGATAGTTTGTCGGGAAGTCTTACCGACAAAGTTGCGGTATCATTCCTTTGAATTTTGGCATTTTGTGCTTTACAATAGAGACATAGAAAACAAGGGCAGTGCAAAAAAAACACAGTGTCAAATATCCCAAAGCCGGAGGCAAGCGTAAGAACGGAGACAGGTATTAAGCCAAAGGGGAGGGGCAAAAAAGAGAGGAGATATGTAACATGAAAAACGCAGTACAACGTTTTGGTAAGTTCCTTAGTTCAATGGTAATGCC
>CAKREJ010000053.1 GCA_934317185.1 uncultured Anaerobutyricum sp.
AAGACAAAGAGCAGAAATATTCTAAGAATAAAAATATCTGAATATAACTTCCTCGGCAGGTGTTCTCACTTTATGCCATACGGCACCTGCTGTCTTCGGCGTTCATACTTTGGTATGATAGCATGGGTCATTTGTAATGTCAAGTGTTTTTTGAAAGAAATAAAAATTAAAATCCGCAATGCTATAAAATGCATCGCAGATTTTAATTTTCTGACTTTAGATTTAGATGCAGAAAAACACTTTATATAACCTGTTTTCGCAGAGTGGAACTTTTTTAATAATTATTTCCAAAGAAATAGTCATATGGATTCATATAGCCGTCACTACTGTTTCCGCTGTTACCATTGTCATATCCATAACCACCGTTACCAGAATTACCATTACTGTTTCCGGAATTTCCGTTGCTGTTTCCATTATTAGAATTTCCATTGGAGTTTCCGTTAAAATTTCCGTTATCTGAGCTATTGTCGGACTCACTGCTGTCACTGGAGCTGTCTGTTGTTACATTTTTGAAATCGCTTTTTTTACCGAGTGTTACAGTTACTGTTTTTTCCTCGTAAGTTCCGCTCTGATTTGCTCTCTTAAACGTAATCTTAACCTTTGTATTTGCTTTCTTAATAGCAAGCTTTTCTTTCAGTCCGGACATGGTAGAAACGTTATTACCTTCAAACTTCACAATAACATCTCCTGCGGAGATTCCTGCCTTTTGGGCCGGTGAACCACTTACTACCTGAGATACATAAATTCCGCTTGGAATTCCAAGTGCACTGGAATAAGATTCGTTAATATCACGTCCGACTACTCCAAGAAATGCAGCATCCTTTGTGCTTACACTGCCGGCATTCATTAAATCTGTCAAAATTGTCTTAGCTGTTGTGATAGGAATCGCATATCCCATACCTTCTACAGAGGTATCTTCTAATTTTGCATTATTGATACCTACTACCTGACCATCCATGTTAATAAGTACACCACCACTATTACCAGGATTGATTGCCGCATCTGTCTGTAAAAGATTCATCGTTCCATCTGTTAAAGATACTTCACGGTTCTTTGCACTTACTACACCTGTTGTAACAGACTGACCATATCCTAATGCATTGCCGATTGCTACAACTTCTTCTCCTACTTTTAAATCATCAGAACTTCCAAGTGTTGCAACTTTAATCTTAGAAGCTGTAGAGTCTTTGATATCCTTTATCTTTACAGAAATAACTGCAAGGTCTGCACTCGAATCTGTTCCTACAACCGTGGCTTTTGCTGTTGTGTCATCTACAAATCCTACCGTAAGAGATGTGGCATCCGATACAACATGATTATTTGTCGCAATCATCAGGGAATCCTTTGTCTTTGCAATAATAAATCCAGAACCGGCTCCTTCCGATTCCTGTGTTCCGAATCCATAATAGTTGGAAGACTGAATCGTACTTGTAATGGATACAACCGATGGCATTACTTCATTAACTACACTCGCAACATTCTGGCTGTTTGAGCCACTTCCTGAAGAAGTATCTTTCTTGGCACTTGTTGTTCCTGATGTCGTCTCAATCTTATCTGCAGTGGAAGGATAAAACTTATCCTTTACTACAGAAACACCAACAAAACAAGCTCCTGCTACAAGACCAAAAACTGCGGCGGAAGCAACTAGCTTTGCAATCTTTTTACCTATTCCATTTCCATTTTTATTATTTCCGTTTTTTCTCTGTCTGCGTCTCTTATCTGGTTCCGGTGGAATATTGCTATAATAATTATTATCTCCGTAGTTATTACTTCCATACGTATGATTATAGCCTGTATCTGCCTGATCATAACGACCCCCAAGTCCCTGTTCTTTATACGAATATCTGTGACTTTCACTCTGTTCCCTTGATGTTGTCTCCTCAATTGGTGTTACATCTATCGCTATATCTGACTGTTCATAGTTCTCTCTGTTACCTGCTACGTTATTATTTATCTGACTGTTCTCTAAATTTTCATTATGGAAACCGTTATTTTCAAATTCACTCATAATGCTATCCCCTTTCTCTAAGTTTGTAACCCTATCTTAGCAATGATGTGTGATAAAATTGTGTTGTATTTATGGCAAAATTATGGATTTCTATGTATTTTATAGCTTTCACACTTTCTTTGCAAAAGCAGGAAAAGAAATAACCTTGTAGAATGATTCATTCTATTGTATAATAAGTTAGAAAATTATCCCAATAAGAGGTATATTACGCCTTTTTTTCATATATATACCCTTTTCGGGTGATGGAGGTACATTTTTATGATTAAAGAGAATCAAAAATATCTTAACCGGTTCCACATCGTCCTTGATGCACTGGTTATTTATTGTTCCTTCTGTCTTAGTTATTATATACGATACGAATGCCCTCTTTTTCAGGGGATTTTTCCTCGTTTTGGTTACTGGCGGCAGTTGTGGCAATATCAGGGTATACTTCTTGTTCTTATTCCTGTATACCTTATTTTATATGCAAAGTTCAATCTATACAAACCAAAAAGATTTCAGAATAAAGCTTCAGAATATGCGAATCTTATTAAGGCGAATTCTATTGGAATGGTTTTCTTCTTTATATATATTATCTTTATGAAGATTCCGCACGTTTCACGAAGTCTCCAGTTAATGTTCTATGCACTTTCTATGTTTCTCACAATCGTTGAAAGAGCAGGGATTCGCCATGTATTAGAAAAAACCCGCAGAAAAGGATATAACCTCAAGCACGTTGTTGTCATTGGTTTTAGTGCAGCAGCAGAAGCTTATATTGACCGTATTAAGTCGAATCCACAGTGGGGATACACTATTCACGGTATTTTTGATGACAATCTAAAATCCGATTTTTCCTATCATGATACCTTTTGTATCGGAAAATTAAAAGACGTAGAAAAGTTTCTTCAGAATACCGCTATGGATGAAGTAGCAATTGCACTAAGCTTAAAAGAATACTATAAATTAGGGGATATGGTAGCTGTTTGCGAGAAGTCGGGTGTGCACACAAAGTTTGTTCCGGATTATTATAAATTCATCTCTACTAATCCGGTGACAGAAGACTTAAATGGTCTTCCGGTAATCAATATCCGTAATGTTCCTCTGACAAATACGGTGAATAAATGTATGAAGCGTTTGATGGATATCGTTGGTTCCATCATTTGCATTATTCTTTTTTCACCAATTATGGCAGTTGTTGCTGTCCTTGTGAAAAAGAGTTCTCCCGGACCAATTATCTTTTGTCAGGAACGTGTCGGACTCCATAACAAGCCCTTTAAGATGTACAAATTCCGTTCAATGGGTGTGCAGCCTGTCTCAAAAGAAGAGAAGGCCTGGACTGTTCATAATGATCCCCGTGTAACTCCTGTCGGAAGGATCATTCGCAAAACAAGTCTTGATGAGCTTCCACAGCTTTTTAATGTATTAAAAGGGGATATGAGTCTGATTGGTCCACGTCCGGAACGACCTCTCTTCGTTGAAAAATTTAAGGAAGAAATTCCACGATATATGATAAAGCATCAGGTTCGTCCCGGCATGACCGGTTGGGCACAGGTTTGTGGTTTCCGTGGAGACACCTCCATTGAGGGACGTATCGAACATGATATCTTCTATATTGAAAACTGGACATTATCTTTTGATATTAAGATTTTATTCCTTACTGTATTCAAAGGATTTGTCAATAAAAATGCTTACTAACACAAACTTTATAAACAAATGACAGAATGGAGGCATATTTTATGAAATATGGTTCACTACATGATACAGACAGCATTAATAATAATTATAAACATCCAAATACAGGCAGCCCACATCATCAAAGCAATAATCCGAAGCTCTCTGACAACTATCGGAAGCAAGCTGTACTAAATACAGAGGGATTGCTTCGGAGTTCCTCCGGTTCTAAAACCCATTTTGCCTCAACTCCGGACTCTTTTTCAGCGAATTCCGGCAAAACAGGATCCTCCCACAAACATACAGCTTCTTCACCAAATGGTTCCCCTGACAAAAGCGGCAATCTAAGTTATCGGAAGCATAAGAAAAAACGGAAGAGAGGTTGCTTTCCTGTTTTTATGCTCATTATTATTCTTGCCATTGTAGCCATTTTTGCCTTTCGTTTTTCATTAAAGGGGGCATTTTCTAAAATAAAAAAATATCCTCTGGATAAAAACAACTTAACTGTAACCGAAACCGATACCAACATGAAAGATTATCAAAATATTGCTCTTTTCGGCGTAGACAGTCAAGATAATAAAATCAAAGACAAAGGTTCCCGTACCGACTGTATTATCATTGCCAGTATTAATAACTCTACAAAACAGGTAAAGCTAATGTCTATCTATCGTGACACTTATGTAAGTATTGATGGAGAATATGACAAGATCAATGCAGCATATTCTTACGGCGGTCCTGAACTTGCTCTTCGCACGATCAATCGAAACCTCGATCTGAATATTGCGGATTTTGCGACTGTCAATTTTAAAGCTCTGGCAGATGCTGTAGATGTTCTCGGCGGAATTCCTCTTACAATTAATTCAAAAAAAGAGCTTGAAAATCTGAATGCTTATATTGGTAATATGAATCATATCAATGGAGGTAATTCTAAAAAGTTTGACAAAATCGGAACCTATACCTTTGACGGCAATCAGGCAGTTGCTTATTCCCGTATCCGATATATGGAAGGTGGAGATCATGCCAGAGCCAATCATCAGCGTCTTGTCCTCGAAGGTATTATGAATGCAGCCAAAAAGCAGCCCTTAAAATTAGGAAAGTTAATTAATACTGTTCTTCCACAATGTAAAACAAGCCTTTCTAATGATGCACTTACAAAGTTAACATTTTCTATGGCTCGCTGTAAAATAAAAGACTCCCAGGCTTATCCTTTTCAATCTGAGGATGAACGTTATAACGGAATCTATTATGGCTTCCCAATCACAGCTAAGTCAAATGTTATCAAAGCACATGCATATCTCTTTGGAACAAAAGATTACGAACCGGTAGAAGAACTACAGAAAATCAGTGCTAAAATAAAAATAGTAACCGACTATATAGGCATAACCGAATAGCTCTTTTCATTAAAAATCAGCAAAAAACAGTAGATATCAGGGAGCATATCACATCCCCAGTATCTACTGTTTTTTATTGATCACTTCATAAGAAATGAAAATGACTACTCGTAATTATTCTTCGTAGTAATTGAATTTTGGAGTTGCCTGAATCTGACAGGAAGCTTTCATTGTTCTTCTATTCTTATGAAGAAGAACATTAATAAGAAGCATCTCTCCATTCTCTACCATTTCCTGAATATCCTCTTCTGTTAATTCTTCATAATCTTCCGTTATCATATCTGCATATTTTAATTCAAGATATACATCACACATATTTCCAAGTGATTTGTGATATTCAATTTCTGCCTGATCAAGCTCACTTTCACTTTCTGCCTGTGCATATCCGTAAGACATAATAATAGGAATACCCAGTTCTTTTGCAAGTTTACGAATTCCATCCATAAGCGGTTTCATATCTTCAGAGTCTTCCACCGAAAGAATATTTTCAATGTTATCAATAAACACTACCGGCTTATGTGCACCTTCTGTTACAATAGAACGGATTAGTTCTGCCAGAATTTCTTCTGCAGAAGCATCTTCCATATTTTCTACATATTCTGCTACCGCTTCCTGATCAAGCACGAACAGATGCTCACTGATCCTGCCTCTATACCAGTTTAATTCATCTTTTAACGAACGAATATCGGCACCTTTTTCTCCTGTCATGATCGCCATAGAAGATACTGCCTTTTCCTCATCTTTTTTATTCATCTCGTAACTGAGACGGGAAATAGTATCTACCATAAGATCATAACGGGAAAGCTCTGTAGAAATATACAATACATCCACTCCGCTTTCTGCTGCCCTGTCTGCTATTTGCTGCATAAATCCATTCTTAAGATACTGCGGCATAGAATCTACAAAATAACTTCCTTTATGAAGTCCATAACGAAGCATTGCATCCAGACGTTTAAATCCTGTGCTTAATTTACGATTTTCCTGCGTATCTACTATATATTCTTCAAATTTATCCATAAAACTTGCAGAATTCTTTAATACAAAAGGATTTCGTACACTAACTTGAAATTCTTTTTCTTCTACAGCTCCTCCTGCAGGAATCACTGCACTAAACTCTTTTTCTTCTTTTGCCGGAGCTGTCTTTTCTTTCCGTTTTACTATATTTTTATGTTTTCTTGAATGCAGGCTATGCTCACTGCGTACAGACTTCTTCGTATAAGAGGCTTTCTTTTCTTCTTTTTCTGGTCTTGTCTTTTCTATCTGAACAGTGTCTTCTGATACCGCATCAGAATTCTCCTGTGTACTGTGCCCTGCCTCTTCGACAGAATCTTCTGATTTTTCTAAAGTTTCTTCCGCTTCGGCTAGTTTATCTTCTGAAGCTTCTTTCTCTACATTTTCCTCTGTTTCTTCTATCTCCTCAGCACCAGAACTTTCTTCTATTTCTTTTGTATCTTGAGCTTCTTCTGTTTTTGAAATACCATCAGCGTCTTTGCCAGATTCCATTTCTTCCGTTTCTGGCTCTTTTTCCTCATCCTCTTTGACTGTTTCTTCTCTTTCTTCTGGCTTCTCTGAAGCTTCTTCTGACTTTTCTAAAGTTTCTTCCTCTATCTCTGGTTCTTCTTCTAGTTCTTCTTCTATGAAGTCTTCATCCATAGCAAGCTCTAATTCCCGCTCTAAATCTTCTTCATCTAAATCCTCTAAAGTGCTCAGATTATCATCCTCTGCATCCAATGCAGAAACAACTGCCTTCTTCTTTTTACCATTCTCCTGCTCTTCAAGCCATGCATCTAAAGCGACTTCTGATCCAGCTAATTCCAACAAAAGCATTCTCTTTGCCCGGTCATACACTTCCCCTTCCAAACCAAGAGAAGCAAGATTCTCTAATGCCTCATCAATCTCAGCCTGTGTATGTTCTCCAAGAACCAACTCACCCGGATCTACATATTCAAATTCCTCTTCTTCGTTTGTTTCTTCTAAACCGCTCTCTTGTTTTGATTCTTCCGGTAATATTTCTGCCTCTGTATTTTCTTCTGGTATACTCTCCTCAACAGACTGCAACGTTTCTTCTATCTCTTCCGATACTTCCTGTTCCGGTATTTCTTTCATCTCAGGTGTTTCTTTCACCTCAGGTTGTTCTTCTGATACGACCGGCATCTCTTTTTCTTCCTGTACTTTTTCAATCTGTTTTGCCGCCAGTGCCTCTTGTGCTGCTTTTAGCTGTGCTTTTAACTGCTCTATAGATGGCTCTTCCACTTTTTCCTCTTCTAAATCAAATTCGTCAAAATTAAGATCCTCCTCACTAAGAGCCTCCTCTGCTTCCGGCATTGGAACAACTTTCTTCTGTAATTCATTTGCCTGTGCTTCTTTTGCAATTTCAACCGCAGACTTCGTTTCTCTCATCTCCTGTGGTTCTGGCCTTGCCGCCTGCTGTGCCGCCCTTGCTAACTCTACTGCAGATAAAGCCTCTCCCCCTGACTGTGCAGAATCTTTTACCGGTTCACTCTCCATTTCCGGCTCTGCTATTCCAGCCATTCCGACACTAACAGAGTCTGACGCACCATCTGCCTCAAAAGCCATTGGGGTAGTTGAATCCGAAGCTGTATTTCTGGAAATAACTTCCCCGATTAATGATTCCATATCTTCCTGTGTAACTGCACCACCACTTTGGCTCATCAGCTTCTTAAGATTTTCAAAAATCGTCTCATTGATTACTCCCAAATCTGCATTTGCATCCTCCGATAAAATCATATCGGCATTCTCCTGTACAACCTCCTGACTAATCATGCGAAGCATATCATCTGAAAATGCCGGAGCTGGCTGTGACTGAGAAGTCTCTGTACTTTCTGTCAAGTGTTCTCCATCTGCCAAAGCCATCTGCTCTTGCGGCATGATTCCAACCTGTGCTTTAATTTCATCCGGAAGTTCCTCACTGATATCTTCTGGTGCAACTCCTGCTTCTAATTGCTTTTCTCTGTATATCTGACGTTCGATTTCTAATTTTTCTTCTGGTGACAAATCTTCATAGTCCTCAAAGGAAACCAGTTCATCACTGTTTTTTTCCATATAATTCAAAATTTCTTGCTGGTGCAACGCAAATTCCATCGGATCTTTGCCACGCTTTCTCGCTTCCTCCATAAGACGCTCCGCTCTTTTTTCTGCCTCAAGCTTCATCTGATCTTCTTCTTTTGCTTTTGCAATTGCTTCTGCTGCTAACTGAGATGCGGACTTTGTCTCCGGCATCTTCATCTCCTTTGGCTCATATTCTTCCTTCTGATGAGCTTCCTCATCTTTATCCACTGCGGCCTGTGCAAGCTCCCATGCAGAAACCGGTCTTCTTCTCTGCTCTTCTAAGGCTCTTTCTTCTGCCTTATTCGCTTCATCTTCCGCAAGCATTTCTGTTGCTGTCTTTTCTCTTCCATAGCGAATCTGAGAACGATCAAACGGATATTCTACCTTCGGATCATTCAATCCCATCATTTGCATAAAATTATTATAAATCAAATCATTAAGATTCGCTGCTTCCTGGTGGTTCACATCATCCGTTCCATATACAGTACCGTTGCCATATTCTGCCGAATCCTTAACTTCTTCTGCCGGCTGTGACAGTTCTTCTTGAGGTTCTTCTTCCTCCGGCTGCATGACAGGCTGCTGTATTGGTTCTGGAGACTCCTCCTTCACAGATGCTTCTTCTCTTCTCCTTACACCATTTTTCAAACGTTCTTCTATCATATTCACTGCAGAAGCCGCTCTTTCAGAATCATCCATCTGTTCAAAAGTCTTTGGAGGGAAAATATCCGGAGCCAGAGATTCTGCCATTTTTTGAATCGTATCTGAAAGTTCCTGCTGTTCTTCCGGTTCCTCCGGTCTTCCGGTAATATTTAATGCCATATCAATAATGTCATTAATATCAAATGGTTTTTCTTCACTTCCTTCTGTTGCCGTATGCTGTGCTCTCACCACATCCAACAATGTCTTAATCATATCTTCCATTATAAATTAACCTCCGTTATATATCTGTCTGCCTGTTTAGCTTCTCGATTTTAATAAAGATATTCTAACACCTTTATGCATTTATTACAAACAACTATTGCATAATTACACAATTTCCATCACTTTCCTTCAAATCATATAAAAAATTGTCCTACACATTGATTTTTTTATCTAATACTGCGATACTTAACATATAATATTATAGATACTTAATTGATTATCGCAAGAAAGGAGCATTCTTTGAAAACTTATATTGATTTACACATCCATTCCACTGCTTCTGACGGTACATTTTCCCCCACCGAAATCGTAAATAATGCCGTAAAAATTGCAGGAAAAGGAAATCCAGTTGTTATCGCACTGACAGACCATGACACCACTTCAGGAATAGAAGAATTTCAAACAGCGGCTTTAGCATATAAACCACAGCTTACTGCAATATCAGGAATAGAAATCTCTACAAACTATCACGGTATAGAGATTCATATGCTTGGATATAATATCGATTCTCGAAACAAAACACTTATTGATAAACTTAAAATCTATCGCAAAAGCCGTGACGGGCGTAATGAAAAAATCATAAAAAAATTAAATGAGCATGGATTTAAAATTTCTGCAGAGGAACTAAAACCAGAGAAATCTGGTGAATCCATCGGCCGCCCCCATATTGCCAGACTTCTCATGAAAAAGAACTATGTCACCTCTGTTCAGGAAGCTTTTGATAAATATCTCGCAGAAGGAAAATGCTGCTATGTAGAACGTATTATGCCTACTCCACAAGAAGCGATTCAACTGATTCAAAACAGTGGAGGACTTCCCGTTCTGGCACACATTATGCTCTATAAAAAACTTGATGCCGCCCATAAAGAAAAACTTGTGTACGAATTAAAAGAAGCGGGTCTGTTTGGAATCGAAGCTTATTACAATACCTACACCCCGGCAGAACAAGAGTATGTTATCTCTCTCGCCAAACAGTGGGGACTGTCCATAACCGGAGGAACTGATTTTCACGGTCAGAATAAACCGCACATCTCTCTCTTCAAAGGTCAGGGGAATATGGAAATCCCCGAAAACATTTTTAAAAATCTAAATACTAATTTGCTGGGATAACGGACGAAAAAGAAAAAAGAAGCAGGTAACATCTGTGCCAGTAGTCGCTGCGTATGGAATGCTCACCGA
>CAKREJ010000054.1 GCA_934317185.1 uncultured Anaerobutyricum sp.
TTCTTTGCTGCTGGCTTTGGCTTAACTGCTTCTTCCTTCTTTGCTGCTGGCTTTGCTTCAACCGTTTCTTTCTTCTCTGGAGTTTTTGCCTTAGCTGTCTTCTTTACCGCAGTCTTTGGCTTAACTGCTTCTTCTTTCTTTACTACAGGCTTTGCCTTAACTGCTTCTTCCTTCTTTGCCTCAGGCTTTGCTTCAACCGTTTCTTTCTTCTCTGGAGTTTTTGCCTTAGCCGTCTTCTTTACCACAGCCTTTGGCTCTACTGTTTCTTCTTTCGCTACAGTCTTCGGCTCAACTGTTGCCTCCTTAACTGAAGCCTTTACTTCAGCTTCTGCATTTTTAACAGAAGTCTTTTTTGCTGTTGAACTACTTTTAGCTGTTGTTTTCCTTGTACTGATTTTTTTAGCCATCTCTCTCTCCAATCCACAAAATAGTATTATATATTATAATTTTAACAAATAATACAACAATAGTCAATTGAGGAAATCCTGATTTGCCGCAGGCAAGGGGTAGACGCTCACAGTAAAGTCAGAATTTATGTTTTAAAAGATTTGGGGATTCTTGTGGCTTGCTGAGGAATCAAATTTGAAAGGACTGACATTCAAACTGTTATCATTGTGTTACAATAATAAACTAAGTTTCAAACACTCTCTAATACATATGCAGATCAATCTTGTTCCACTACAGCATTTCTCATGCTAACCTCAATAAAATATGGCTAAAATTCAGTGCTTTTCACATCTATTTTCGTATCAGTCCACTAAAATTTAATTGCCTGGTATTTTTATATTCTCTGTCTTCTTCCCCAAATCTTTTAATTGATTTGCCGGATTAGAAATAGACAGCCGCCATAGATATTCTATCGGATTGCTCAAAAAATATGAAAAAGAAGCCCTAAAAAATTTATTGAATTTTGTGACTTTGTGCTGCGGAATTTTGACCATAGAAACTTCGCATTCGTTTCTGCGAAGTTTCTGTTTTATTGGGCAAAATGGAGCGTTTAGCACAACGGAGCAAAATCAATAAATTTTTTAGGGCTTCTTCTTGGTAATTCTTCTAGCAATCCGATTGTTTGTTCTTCTATAGAGGGCGTCTATTTTGCCTGCGGCAAATCAGAATTGTTATGAAGTAGCTTATGTTCCTTTCCTTTAAGCAGTCCTTCGTAGAGTTCTCCTACGATCGGATTATCATTGGAACGTTTAATCTGTGATGCATCATCAATACGATAAAGTCCCTCAAATCTTGCTGCTTTCGTTCTTGGACCAATTGGTACCGGCTGACCACCGCCTGCCATACAGCCTCTTCTACATGCCATGACTTCTACGAAGTCATACTGTGCTTCTCCTGTTTTTATCTTCTGAATGAGTTTATCTGCATTTTTCAGGCCACTTACTACAGCAATTCTAAGCTGCCTGTCTCCGTATGGAATAATCGCCTCTTTTATACCTTCCGTTCCACGAATACCGGTAAATTTGATTTCATTTAAGGCTTCCATTCCGCTGTCTGCTACCAGACGACGGAGAACTGCTTCTGTTACACCACCGGTTACACCAAAGATAACACCGGCTCCTGATGATAAACCAAATGGCATATCCATAGCTTCCCACGGCATCTGTGCCAGATCAATTCCTGCTTCTTTTATCATTCGGATAATTTCAGTCGTTGTTAATACAAAATCTACATCCTGCTCACCCTCTGTCCTGTGTTCCGGGCGAAGGATTTCCGCTTTTTTTGCAGTACACGGCATAATAGATACGACTACTGTTTTTCTTGTGTCTTTTTTATTGTTTCGTGCCTCTTCTTTTAATATGGCTCCAAACATCTGCTGCGGGGAACGACAAGTTGAAATGTTTGCACGAAGTTCCGGATATTTCTGCTCACAGAATTTTACCCATGCAGGACAACAGGATGTAAACAACGGTAATTTTTCACCGTTTTTCACCCTTTCTAAAAATTCTTTTGATTCTTCCATAATCGTAAGATCTGCACCAAAATCCGTATCATATATTTCATCAAATCCCATTCTTCGCAGTGCTGCCACAAGCTTTCCAAGAGAATTTTCCCCTTTTGGAATACCAAATTTATCTCCAACCGCTATACGAACTGCCGGGGCAATCTGTACAACAACTCTTGTATCTTTATCAGCAAGTGCCTCCCAAACCGGATGGATATTATGCTTGATCGTTATTGCTCCGGTCGGACATACAACACGACACTGACCACAACCAACGCAGGCAGTTTCTTCCATTTTTCGGTCAAATGCCGGCATAACCTGCATTTTAGAGCCACGATATGCAAAATCTAAAATGCCCAGTCCCTGAATCTCCTCACAGGTTCTTACACAGTCTCCGCAGAGAATACATTTATTTTTATCAATAACTATGCAATCGGATGTCTCATCTATAGGAATCTGTGGTTTATTATTTTCAAAGCGTATATAACTTACCCCAAGCTGTTTGGCAAGGTTCTGCAACGTACAATCTCCATTCTTCTTACAGGTTGTACATTCCCTGCAGTGTGCAGAAAGCATCAATTCTAATATCATTTTCCGGTGATGCTGTAACTTTGGTGTATTAGTATAAATTACCATACCATCTCGTGGAACCTCAGAACAAGATGCAAACACCTTACCTCTGTCATCTTCTACCACGCACATACGGCAGGCACCATAAGTAGAAAGTTCAGAATGATAACAGAATGTTGGCAGATTGATTCCCGCTTTTCTGATAACGGAAAGCACATTTTTCTCATCATCGAATGCAACTTTTCTATTATTAATTGTCATATATTTCATCGCTTTCCCCTCCTATGCTTCTATATGAATTGCGTGGAATGCACAGGCACTCTCACAGGCACCACATTTAATACAGATACTATCATCAATAACATACGGCTTTTTAATCTGTCCACTGATCGCACCAACTGGACAATTTCTTGCACATTTTGAACATCCCTTACAGCGTTCCGGACTGATGACAAACCGACGCAGTGCTGTACAGTTCTTTGCCGCACATTTTTTATCTACAACGTGCTCTTCATATTCTTCACGAAAAAGTCGAAGGGTACTCATGACCGGAAGTGCCGCACTCTTTCCAAGCCCACAAAGTGCGGTATCTGTAATTGTCGAAGCCAGCTCATCAAGAAGATCTAAATCTTCAAGCGTTCCTTTTCCTGCAACGATTCTCTCCAAAATCTCAAGCATTCGCTTTGTTCCTTCTCGACACGGAACACATTTGCCACAGCTTTCATTCTGGGTAAAATTCATAAAGAAACGGGCAACCTCAACCATACAGGTCTTATCATCCATGACAACAAGACCTCCAGATCCAATCATTGCTCCCATTTTCTTTAAGGAATCAAAATCAAGGCTCACTTCTAAATGTGGTGTAATAAGACAACCGCCGGACGGTCCTCCAATCTGTACTGCCTTAAACTTCGCATCTCCCTTGATACCGCCGCCGATATCATAGATAACTTCCTTTAAAGAAGTTCCCATCGGCACTTCAATTAATCCTGTATTTTTTACACTTCCTGTAAGAGCAAAAGCTTTTGTTCCAGGACTCTTTTCCGGTCCGATTCCACGATACCATTCCGCTCCCTTATCAATAATCATCGGAACATTCGCAAATGTCTCTACATTGTTTAATACGGTTGGTTTTGCAAATAAGCCCTGCTCTACTGTTCTTGGAGGTTTTACTCGTGGCATTCCTCTTTTTCCTTCAATGGATGCCGTTAGTGCACTTCCCTCGCCACAGACAAAGGCACCGGCTCCTCTGTTAATATGTAAATGGAAAGAAAAATCTGTTCCAAGAATATTGTCTCCGAGAAGACCTCTTTCCTCTGCCTGAGAAATTGCAAGTCGAAGACGGCTTATCGCAAGTGGATATTCCGCACGAACATAAATATATCCTTCCTGTGCACCTACTGCATAAGCTGCGATCAACATACCTTCTATCATTTTGTGAGGATCACCTTCCATGATACTTCTGTCCATGAAAGCACCTGGATCGCCCTCATCACCATTACACACGATATACCGTATTTTCTCCGGCTGCCTTGCAACCTGTTTCCATTTATATCCGGTCTGGAAGCCTCCGCCTCCACGACCACGGAGATTGGATTCTAAAATTGTTTCAATTACGTCATCCGGTTTTTGTTCAAACAACACCTTCGCAAATGCCTGATAACCGCCAACTGCTATGTATTCCTCGATATGCTCTGCATCAATATGACCACAGTTTTTAAGAACAAGACGGGTCTGCTTCTTATAAAATGGAATCTCTTCCTGCTTTGGATATTCAATACCATCCTGCTTATATAAAAGATGATGAATAATATCACCATGCTTCACCGTTCTCTCAAAAATCTCCTCACAATCTTCCAGCTTCACTTTCGTATAAAGAATACCAAGTGGCTCGATTCGCATCAGCGGTCCCATCTCACAAAAACCATGACAACCACTTCGCTTCACGGCTACCGGAGTTTCACTTCCATGTGCGATTTCTGCTCCAAATTCCACATCGACATCCTTACAGTCCTTTGTCAGCTCACACATTCTATCATAAATTGCTCCGGAACCTCCGGCAAGGCATCCTGTTCCCGCACAAATTAAAATACGGCACTTCGTGGAAGAAACCTTACCTGCTGATATTTCTCTAATCCGATCTAACTCTTCTCTATTTTGAATCCTCATCCCCTATTCCTCCTCTCGAAGCTCCTGAAGTAGCTGTGCAGCATCATCCGGTGTCATTGACGGATATACCTTATCATTCACCGTCAATACCGGAGCAAGTCCACAAGCACCAAGACAAGATACTGTTTCCACTGTAAACAACATATCATCTGTTGTCACCTTATCCTTCGAAAGTCCCAGTTCACTATAAATCCGTTCCAGAATCGTTGTAGACTTACGAACATGACATGCTGTTCCATCACAGACTTTAATCACATATTTTCCCTTTGGTTCAAAAGAAAAATTTTCATAGAATGTGGCTACGCTAAACGCCTTCGCCTCCGTAATCCCAATCTTATGTGCAACATAAGATAACAATTCCGGTGGTAAATACCGATATTCACTCTGAATATCCTGTATAATCGGAATAAGAGATGCCTCCATCGCCCCATGAGACTCAATAATCGCATCCGCTTTGTCATAGTAACCCTTCTCTAACATAAGCTTCTCCCTTCTTTATATGCGTATACATTTTTGAAAAACACTACAAAAATAAGCACAAACAATTTCAAGAATCCATCTTATTCACATTTAGATATTGTGAACAATTTTTCAAATAAAATAATGATTTTATCCTCTTTTTTGATAAGTATTTTATCATTACACTGCTATTATATAAAAAAACAGAGAATTTTACAACGACTTTTTGATACTTTTTTAACAATTTTATTTTAACAACAGAACTACCTTTTTGTTTAAGAAAACCGTAATGCCTCTATTGGTTTCTTTTTCGCTGCCTTGTTTGCCGGATAAATTCCAAACCCCACACCGATACAGCCAGAAAATGCTACAGCAAGCCAGACCACTCCCATAGATAATGAGAAACTCATTGTTGTTACAATTTTACCGGCAATAAATATAATAAGCCAGGATAAAAAGATTCCGATTCCACATCCGATCATACTGATCATTAAAGCTTCTATTAAGAACTGAAGCATAATACTGACATAATCTGCCCCAATTGCTTTTCTGATTCCAATTTCTCTTGTTCGTTCTGTTACGGAGACAAGCATAATGTTCATAATTCCAATTCCACCTACAATTAATGAAATTCCTGCAATTCCACCGAGCATAAGAGACATTGTATTCGTTACACTCTGCATTGTTTCCATCATTTCTGAACTGTTCACAACTGAAAATGCATCTTCATCATTCTCAAAACGTTCTAATAAAATATTTGTAATCTTACTATCGGCTGTATCCATCTGGTTTTTACTGGAAGCTGATAATAAAAAGCTTGTTACATCTTTTACACTATCCGAAAGACGCATAAGAGAAGTGTATGGAATATAGGCTTCCATCTGTTCTGAATTAAATCCGGAAGAACTGCTCTCTTCTTCTTTTAGCACTCCGACAATCTCGTATTTTTTACCATTTAAAGAAATAGTCTGTCCAATCGAATTTCCTTTTCCAAATAAAGTTTCTTCTGTATAACTATTAACTACTGCTACATTTACATGACTTTCATTGTCTGCTTTTTTTAAAAAACGCCCTTTTCCTATTTCAAGTCCTTTGATCGAAGCATATCCGGCTGTTGTTCCATAAACTGTCATAGAATCACTCTCTGTTCCGTTTTTCGCTGTGACACTCGTTTGAGCTAACGGGGCAGCTTCACTAAACTCTTTTTCATCTGCAAGTTCTAAAACATCCTGCCAGCTATATGGATTGTCTTTATCATCAGATATCGTTACGCTTAACATACTTGTTCCAAGACTGGAAATACTATCTGTGACCGAACTGGTTGCTCCATTTACTAAAGATACCAGAACAACCAACGAAGTTACACCGATAATAATACCAAGCATTGTTAAAAATGATTGCATTTTATTTCCTGTAATAGCACTCCATGCCATTTTTAATGACTGTATCACCATTCCATATTCACCTCACTTACCCGTCCATCCTTAATTCTTATTTTTCTCTCTGCCTGATCTGCGACCTCTTCATCGTGAGTAATCAAAACAATCGTATTTCCTCTGGCATGAAGTTCATGAAATAAATCCATAATTTCTGTACTTGTTTTAGAATCAAGTGCCCCAGTCGGCTCATCCGCAAGAAACAGGGAAGGATAGGTGGCAAGTGCTCTTGCAATTGCCACCCTTTGCTGTTGTCCACCGGAAAGCTCCGTCGGTTTATGATCCTTTCTCTCCAATAATCCTACCTGTTTTAAGGCTTTTTCCACCTGCTCTTTTCTTTTTGCTGCCGGCATTCTCTGATAAATGAGTGGAAGTTCTACATTTTCTGCTGCACTCATTTTCTGAAGCAGGTTAAAATTCTGAAAAACAAATCCAATCTTTTTATTGCGAATGCGGGCAAGCTCTCTTTCAGAATAATCTTTTATAGGTTGATTATCTAAAAGATATTCGCCCTCATCAGCAGTATCCAGACACCCGATAATATTCATCATCGTTGACTTTCCACTTCCGGAAGGTCCAATAATGCTGACAAATTCTCCTTTTTTCACATGAAGATTTGCATGATCAAGTGCATGAACTTTTTCATTTCCCATTAAATAAATTTTTGACACATCTTTTAACTTTATCACGAATGATCCTCCTTATGGTTTCTTTTAGTTATTTCCACCTGGCTTCCCACCAGAAGGAGGATTTCCACCGCCATTATTTCCATCCGGGGCACCACCAAAGTTACCATTCATTTTCATATCCTGCTTATTCTTGCTATCAGCATCACTTGCATTACTATCACTAGAAGAATCTCCTGATACTACAGAATAATACACAGTATCTCCTTCTGAAAGGCCACTTGTGATCACAATATTATTTCCATCGCTATCTCCTGTCCCTACCTCTGTTTTTCCAGACAATTTTCCAGTCTTATCATCTTTCTTTGTATAGACATAAGAAGTATTTCCCTCTTCGGTAATAGCTGCCGCAGGAATGAGAAGTGCATCGCTTACCTCATTTGTTGTGATTGTAACGGAAGCATTCATTCCTGCCATCATAGTATCTTCTTTTGCTACCGTAATTTCTACCGGATATTTTGTTGTTCCACTACTTGTCGTTCCATTTTTATCAATACTTGTAATTTTTCCTTCATATTCTTTATCTTCAATCGCATCAAATGTAATCGTTGCTTTTTGTCCTGTCTCAATTGATAAAATATCCATCTCATCTACATTTACTGATAACATCATTTCATCGCCTGATGCAATACTAACTGCACTCGCAAGCTCTGTATTAATTTCGCTATCTGAAGAGGTAGATGTACTTGAAGAATTCTCTGAAACACTGCTATTTCCCGATGTAGCACTTCCGGATGCTCCCCCACCTGTCGCAGTTCCAGACACTCCGCTCATTCCACCAGTATTACTTTTCCCTGTGCCATTCATTGTTCCTGATTGTCCAGATGACTTTACAAAATTCTTATTGCCTGATTTATTTTTTGTTGTACTCTTCGTATTGTCTGTATTTTTATCTGTTTTTACAGAAGAACTACTATTGTTCTCTGAATTACTTGTTGTCTGACTTCCATTTGTCTGTGTAGTTGAGGAACTGTTATTACTTCCTGACACCTCACTCTTTTGCTCCGTTGTGTCTGTATTTACTTCATTATTTTTTACTTCCGTTGTTTCTGAAGAATTTTCTGTTGTTTCTTCATTATCAGAATCAATGTTTTCTGTACTAACATTTTCTGTTGTACCGGTACTACATAAAGAAGCAACTTTCTTACTTGTCTCCGAAATCACTTTACCATTTGTACTCAAATTGACTGCTTTCACCGTTTTTGTACTATTTTTTAATGTACTTACTATCCTTTTTGAACTTCCTGTTGCTGAAGTTCCTGTTGCCACTCCACTGTTTCCTGAACTTCCTGTAGCTGAGCTACTTGCAGCACTGCTTGTTGAG
Source organism: uncultured Anaerobutyricum sp. (assembly GCA_934317185.1). Classification (GTDB taxonomy): domain Bacteria; phylum Bacillota; class Clostridia; order Lachnospirales; family Lachnospiraceae; genus Anaerobutyricum. Next base: position 8,596 of record CAKREJ010000054.1, read on the forward strand.
CTGTTAGAACTACTGCTGTCGGAAGAACTTCCACTTTCTGTATCTTCCGATATATTTACCTCAGTGATAATTCCCGCCGAATCCGCTGTTATTGTATTGTTTTTTGCTATTTTTAATAACGAAGTCAGTTTTTCTTCCAAATCTTCTTTTTGTGATTCTAAAGTTAAATATTTCTCTGACTGAAAATCTCCCTTTAACTTGATAAGCTGATCTCCTTCTGATACATATTCATTTTCCGAAACCAAAACAGAACTTACGGTACCTGAGGTCGCAGTTACCTTTACCTCTTTATTAATATTTAGTTTTCCTGTTCCGATTTTCGTCCCTGTAGATGTATAAGCAGTTACCTTATCATTATATTTCGTTCCTTTATCTGTCACTGTGATCGTACAGGATTCATCTTCTGATTTTGTCACTGTTCCATCTACACTGCTTCCGCTACTTAATACAACCTTCACACTCTGGCCAACTGTAAGATTTACCGAAGTCTCCATCTTGACTACCATCTTACCATCAAGTGAAAGAAGCATCAACGCTCCCTGCTCCAAAACAGTATTTGCTACTTCCGTATTTTTAGAAGCATATATTTTTTTAACTCTTCCATCAACAGATGCTTCTACATATTTAGATGTATCACTATCTGCTTCATCACCAAGCTGGCTATTAATATTATCAAGCTCTTCCTGCGTCTGTGCAAGTACGGCCTGAAGAGAAGTTTTATCTACCGTTGCTAAAGTATCGCCTTTCTTCACCTCATCGCCTTCACTTACTTTCACTTTTTTAATCTTTATCCCAACCGGAATCTTTACATCCGAAGAATCGGCATTCGTCAATGTCCCCGTTCCTTCCACTGTCTGAGAAAGATTTCCCGTTTGCACTTTTGACTCCATTATTTTACTTCCACTCGCCTGTGCTTTCCTGCCTTTATTACGAAAAGTAAACACTGCACCGGCAGCAACCACAATTACTAACGCCACCGCAATTGTTGCTTTTATTTTTCTTTTTCTTTTTTTCTTTCGGCTCCCTGTAACTTCCTTCCTTTTGTTATCGTCCATCCATACGCCTCCTGTTATTTTTTATTATGAAAATAGTTTATGAGAAAAGAATGAACAAGAATTGAAAAAAACAAGAAAAAAATGTGTCTTAAATACTAATTTGTTGGGGGAACGGACGCCGCTTTAGTAGAAGATATTGAGCTGAATTGTATTCAGTCTTCTAAAGAAAAAAAGAATTGTGATAAGTTAGA
>CAKREJ010000055.1 GCA_934317185.1 uncultured Anaerobutyricum sp.
ATCATGATCACGGTGAAGAATGCCATGAGCATCATCACGATCATGAGCATGACCATGAATGCCATGAGCACCATCATGATCACGAGCATGACCATGAATGCCATGAGCACCATCACGATCACGAGCATGAGCATGAATGCCACGAGCATCATCATGATCATGATTGTTGCGGTCATGACCATCATCACCACCATGCCGATGAAGTATTTACAAGCTGGGGAAAAGAAACTCCTAAGAAGTATACAGAAGAAGGAATTCGTGCAATTCTTGATACCTTGTCTAAAGAAGATTCCGATGAGTATGGTATTATTTTAAGAGCAAAGGGTATTGTGCCGGATGAGAATGGTAAATGGATTCATTTTGATCTTGTACCGGGAGAGGATGAAGTGCGTTATGGTTCTGCAGAATATACAGGAAGAATCTGTGTGATTGGTTCTAAGCTTAAGGAAGACAAGCTGGCAGAGCTTTTTGGTTTATAAAAGTTCACAGGAGGATATATTATGTTAGGTAAGAAAAAGGAACTGGAGATTCCGGTATATTTGTTCATGGGATTTTTGGAAGCCGGAAAGACAACCTTTATTCAGGAAACACTGGAGGAAGATTATTTTAACGACGGAGAGAGAACACTTTTATTTGCCTGTGAAGAGGGAATGGAAGAGTATGATGAGGAGTTGTTAAAGCGTACGAATACAACTCTTGTTTATGTAGAAAATGAGGAAGATTTCAATACAGAATTTCTTACCAGTAAGCTTTTACAGTATTATCCGGATCGTGTTATTATAGAATATAATGGTATGTGGACTATCGATCATATGGTAGAGGCATTGGAAGGAACACCGCTCATGATTTTTCAGACAATTGTGAATGCCAATGCGGAAACATTTGATCTGTATATGAATAATATGCGTTCGCTTGCGGTGGAAATGTTTAAGATGGCGGAACTTGTTATCATTAATCGTTGTACAAAGGCAACGCCAAGAGCTACTTATCGAAGAAGCATTAAGGCAGTAAACCGTCGTGTTCAGGTTGTGTTTGATTCTATGGTTCCGGGTGAGGACATGGGAGAGGAAGAAGATGAAGAACTTCCATTTGATATCAGTGGTGATGAGATCCATTTAGAAGATGATGACTACGGGGTATGGTTTATTGATGCGATGGAACGTCCGGAAGTGTATGATGGAAAGACAATGGTCATGAAAACAAGAGTTTTTAAGGCAATGCGTATGCCAAAAGGAACTTTTGTGCCGGGTCGTCATGCTATGACCTGTTGTGCAGATGATATTCAGTTTATCGGTTATCTTTGCCATACAAATCATGCAAAATCTTCTACGATCAAGTCTCTGAAAAATAAAATGTGGGTAACGCTTACGGCAGAAGTAAGAGTAGAATATAACAAAGAATATAACGATAAAGGACCGGTATTGTACGCAAAACGAATTGAAGCGGCAGAAGCACCGGAAGAAGAATTGGTATATTTTTAAACTTTGTCAGGTAAGCCAGAGAAAAATAAAAAGTATAGTATCGCAGGTGTGATACTATACTTTTTTTGCTATATTTACAGGTTTGTTCGTTGTCTAATGAGAGGAATCAGAGTTTTTGTCAGTGAAATATTCTTTGGTAAGTTTTACTACTGTTCCGGACAAGAGGAATACGGCAATTAAGTTTGGTATAGACATGAGTCCGTTAAATGTTTCAGCGATGCTCCATAATAATCCAAGATCAACTGTCGCACCAACGATAGCTACGAGTGAGTATGCGATCATAAATGGACGAATCGTTTTGGTTCCGAAAAGAAATTCAATACACCGGGAACCGTAAAGTCCCCATCCGATGATAGTAGAAAAAGCAAAGCAGCAAAGAGCAATGGCAGTAAACAGTGATACCCATCCTCCATAGGTTGAGGTGAATCCCTGAATTGTTAATTCTGCACCGGCTGCCTGACCATAAGGAACGTTGATTCCGCTGCATAAAATGATTAAAGCGGTCAGTGTACATATAACGATAGTATCTGTAAATACTTCAAAGATACCGAAAAGTCCCTGCTTTACAGGATGTGTAGTATCGGCTGTTGCATGAGCAATAGATCCGGTACCAAGACCAGCTTCATTTGAAAAAATACCACGGGATACGCCCTTTTTCATACTGGTAAATAAAGTTCCGACCATTCCTCCGGTAAATGCTGCCGGATGGAAGGCTCCTTCAAAAATGGACTGAAATACCGATGGAATCTGCTGGATGTTTAAAAAAACAACTCCAAGTCCGAGAACAATGTAAAGCAGTGCCATAAAAGGAACTAAAGTTTCTGTTACCTTTCCGATTCGGCGGATACCACCTATGAGAATCATCCCAACACCGATGGCGATGATAATGCCGATTACAAGGTTGATCGTAGAAAGGCTTTTTGTCGGGGCAAGGTTAAAATTGAGCATCAGTGAATCAATTGCAGTTACGATAGTGTTGACCTGCGTTGCATTTCCTGTTCCGAATACGGTAAGGACACCGAAAAGAGAGAAGAGAAAAGCAAGCCAGCGCCAGTGCTTGGAAAGACCATTTTTAATATAATACATTGGCCCGCCAACCCAGTCTCCCTGAGAATTTTTTTCACGAAAATGAACAGCGAGTGTTACTTCAGAATATTTGGTACACATTCCAAGAAGGGCTGATATCCACATCCAGAAAACAGCACCCGGACCGCCAATCGTGATCGCACCGGCAACACCGGCAATATTACCGGTTCCTACTGTTCCGGCAAGTGCGGTACAGACCGCCTGAAATGGAGTAATGGATCCATCGGCGGCTTCACCCTTATCAAAAATTCGTCCGAGAGTATTTTTGATAGAATAAGGAAATTTTCGAAGTTGAATAAATCTTGTTCGGAAACTGAGGAAAAGTCCGACACCGATGATACAGACCATGGCGGGGATACCCCAGATAAAGTTATTAACAACACTGTTAATGGCTTCTATTGTTTTTAACATTAGTACAGTCCTCCTTTAGCTTACTAAAGTAAAAATTATACCATTGTTTTATTAATTAACGCAAGAGTTTTGCCCTTGTTTTTTTCTTAAAATTGTTTTATACTGTAAAAAGTTCAATATAAGACCAGGGGAGCTTGTGATTTTAAGAAGCTGAGAGTAAGGTAAACCTTAGACCCTTGTACCTGTTTGGATAATGCCAGCGTGGAAGAAGTTGTAAAAGAGCTTTTAATAACAGAATGTATCAGGATATTTTTTGGTAAGACTTTTAATATAAATTTTTTATAAGATTTTAGAAAATTTTTAGAAAAAGTTTTAAGAATACCTGAGAATGATACAAAAGCAGCGTCAGCATTTATTGCCGGCGCTTTTCTTTTTTCAGGTAAGGCGGTAAATAATATTTAAAGATATATGGAGGAATGAATATGAACGCAAGTGTAGCAATTCAGGTTTTACCATCTGTACAGGATGAGGAAGAAGTAATTCGTATCGTAGATGAGGTGATTGATTATATTAAGTCCACGGGTTTAAATTATTATGTAGGACCATGTGAGACATCTATTGAGGGAGACTATGATACCCTTATGGAAATCGTGAAGAATTGTCAGTTAGTAGCTGCTAAGGCAGGATGTAAAGCGATGAATACTTATGTTAAGATTTCTTATAAAGCGGAAGGAGATGTGCTGACTATTGACAAAAAGGTTACAAAGCATCACCAGTAAGCTTCCGGCGGTAGTGGCATTATGCCTTTTGATTTTACTCTGGCAGTTTTTGTGTCAGAGTGGGGCAGTTCCGGCATATATGCTGCCATCTCCGGTACAGGTAGTGAAAGCGTTAGTGACTGATCTGCCAACGATATTAAAACATGCCACGGTTACGTTGCAGGAGGCTTTTTATGGATTGTGTATCGGTGTTGCGTTAGCCTTTGTTATGGCTACATTAATGGATCATTTTCGTATACTTAATAAAGCATTATATCCGATTATGATTATTACACAGACCATTCCGACGATTGCGATCGCACCGCTGCTTGTATTGTGGATGGGATTTTATATGGCACCAAAGATTACTCTCGTTGTAATCACAACCTTTTTCCCGATCACGGTAGGATTACTTGATGGGTATAAGAGTGTGGATAAGGATTCCATTGACCTAATGCGTGCAATGGGAGCAACGAAAGTACAGATATTTTTTCATGTGAAGTTTCCGGCCGCATTGCCACAGTTCTTTTCCGGGTTAAAGATTTCTGCTTCTTATGCCGTTGTAGGAGCGGTTATTTCAGAGTGGCTTGGAGGATTTGAAGGACTTGGTGTTTATATGACGAGAGTTTCAAAGGCATATGCTTTTGATAAAATGTTTGCCGTTATTATTTTTATCGTGATTATCAGCCTTCTTTTAATGGGAGCTGTGAATTTGATAAAAACAATTTCTCTTCCGTGGTTAAAGGTAGAGAAAAAGGAAACAGTACAATAGTGTTCAAATATAAATTAAAGGGAACACATAAAAGCTTTGAAGATATGAGGACATATATAAATTTACAGGAGGAAAAGTATGAGAAAGTTAAATTGGAAAAAAATTGTTGCGGGAACATTAAGTGCAGTAATGTTATTATCTGTGACAGCATGTGGTTCTTCTAATAAAAATAGTGAAAGTACGGAAGCTGGTGATAAGAAGCTTACAAAGATAACGTTCTGCCTTGACTGGACACCGAATACAAACCACACAGGAATTTATGCAGCACAGGCACTTGGTTATTATAAAGATGCTGGATTAGATGTTGAAATCGTACAGCCGCCGGAAAATGGAGCAGCGACGATGTGTGCATCTGGACAGGCTCAGTTTGCTATCGAAGCACAGGATACAATGGCAGCCGCACTTGATTCCGATAATCCACTTGGAATTACAGCAGTTGCCGGACTGATTCAGCACAACACATCAGGAATTATTTCCAGAAAAGGTGATGGAATTGACAGCCCGAAGGGACTTGAAGGTAAAACGTATTCCACATGGGAATCCCCAATCGAACAGGCAACTTTAAAGACCGTTATGAAGGATGAAGGTGCAGATTTTAGTAAAGTAAAATTAATCCCTAATAATATCACAGATGAACCGGCAGCATTAAAGGCAAAACAGACAGACGCTATCTGGGTATTTTACGGATGGGGCGGAATCAACGCAACAGTAGAAGGCGTTGACTGTGATTATTGGAACTTCAAAGACATTGATCCTGTATTTGATTACTATACACCGGTTATGATCGCAAACAATGACTTTTTAAAGGATTCACCAGATGTAGCAAAGGCTTTTCTTGCAGCAACTAAAAAAGGATATCAGTATGCGATTGATAATCCAAAGGAAGCAGCAGATCTCCTTATCGCAGGGGATGACACAGGTTCTTTAAAAGGCTCAGAGGACTTAGTATATAAAAGTCAGGAATGGCTTTCTAAGCAGTATGTTGCAGATGCAGACAGTTGGGGAGTTATTGATGAGACAAGATGGAATAACTTCTACTCCTGGCTTGCACAGAATAAATTGACAACAAAGAATCTTTCAGGAAAAGGATTCTCTAACGATTATCTTCCAGCTTCTAAATAATGAAAGGAATGGAAAAGATGTCTCTCTTAAAAGCAGAACATATTACCAAAAAATATAGTGGAAAGACGATAATTAAAGATATTAATATTGAACTTCACAAAGGAGAGCTTATCTCACTTCTTGGTGTCAGTGGTTCCGGAAAGACAACTCTTTTTCATGTTCTTTCCGGACTGACAACACCGGAAGAGGGAAAGGTTTGGCTTAAGGGGGAAGATATTACTTCAAAACCGGGTCAGATTAGCTATATGCTTCAGAAGGATTTACTTTTTCCACATAAAAAAATAATTGATAATACGGCATTACCGCTTGTTCTTCATGGAATGAGCAAAAAAGAAGCCAGAGAAAAAGCACAGACGTATTTTAAAGACTTTGGATTAGAAGGTACAGAATATCAATATCCTTCTCAGCTTTCCGGTGGTATGCGTCAGAGAGCAGCACTGCTTCGAACTTACCTTTCTTCAAACGGGGTGGCACTGCTTGATGAACCGTTCAGTGCACTGGATACTATTACTAAAACAGCGATTCATAAATGGTATCTGGAAGTTATGCAGCATATAGATTTATCTACAATTTTTATCACACATGATATTGATGAGGCAATTCTTCTTTCGGACAGAATTTATATTTTGAACGGAAAGCCGGGAGAGATTCGGGACGAAATCATTATCAAAGAAAAGAAGCCACGGGCAGAGGACTTTTATCTTACGGATCAGTTCTTGGAATATAAGAGAGAAATCATAGCGAAACTTTAAAAGATATAGTATACCAGATTAAAATAAACGACAGTCCGCATTCTAAATACAGGATGCGGACTGTCGTTTATTTATTCTTTGATTTATAAGCTAGAAATTAGATGTGGCGAGTTTAAGCTTCTCAACCTGATTGAGTTTAGCATTCTTTACAGTGATAAGAATAGCTCCTTTTGCTGTGTTAACGCCTTTATTATTTTTAATTTTCTTAGTTTTTCCGTTGATAGTCTGTGTGATTTTTACAATTTTCCAACCTTTTTTCATCTTAATAGAAAGCTTGCCGGAACAATTTTTATTAAGAAGTCCCATTGGCACGTTAGAAATATATTTTTTCACATTTTTCTTTCCAACTTTAGCAGTCTGGATTGGAGAAGTAAAGGAGATAACCTTAACCTTCATAGAAAGTTTATAAATCTTTTTGCCTCTTTTTATATTAACATAAACTTTGGTAGTTCCTGACTTTGAAGAGTTGAAAGTATTAACCAGGATTTCATCATAACGGTCATCGGAAGTATAAGCACTGACAATGCTGTAATCATTGCCCTTTGGAACAGCCTTTGTTATAACATCCCCTTTTTTCATGTTTTTGATTCGAATCGTTCGGTTATCACTGTTTCGGAACATAACGATAGATTTGTCGATAGTAGGTGCTTTAGCAGCGGCTTCTGACTTTACGCCGGGAATAAGGCATAGTGAAAAAAGCATTACAACAGCACAAAGTAAAGACAAAACAGATGATTTGTTGATTTTTTTCATGAATAAATCCTCCTTGTAAAAAAATAAATGATACATTGATTATACAGTATATATATATATATGAAACAAGGAAAATCTAAACTTTATTTTAGTTCAGAAGATCTAACTGGGAATTATTGAGAAAAAATATCATTTTTGAATTTTTTACTTGTAATTTTCTATCAGTTGGATTATTATTCTGTGACAAGAAAAGCATTTTACTTTTACATAAATTTATTAGGAGGTCACGGATATGTTTGAATGTTTAACTAAAATCAATTGGAAAAAAGTTGGATTGTTTGCATCAGGTACTCTATTTGGAACAGCAGGTATCAAAGTTTTAGCAAGTGATGATGCTAAGAAAGTTTATACAAACTGTACAGCGGCTGTTTTAAGAGCGAAAGAGACTGTTATGAATACAGTTACAACTGTTCAGGAGAATGCTGAGGATATTTACGAAGGTGCAAAACAGGTGAACGAAGAACGTGCAGAAGCGAAAGCTGCAGCAGAGTTTGCAGAAGAAGTAGAAACTGACGAAGAGACAACACAAGAAGTTGAAGCTGGGGCAGAAGAAGCAGAGGAAGTTGCGGAATAGCTTTAATAATAAAGAAGAGGCTGCAGAAGCAGTCTCTTTTTTTACAGTTATGTAAATAAAGAGGTGAACGTTTTGAAGTTTCAGATAAAACATGAGATAAAGGGAAGAATACGTCTTCATGTAGTTCAGAAAAAACAGATGACCTGTGAACAGGCGGACATTCTGTTATATTATCTGGAGAATATTGAAGGTGTGGAATCTGCAAAGGTTTACGAGAGAACAGGAGACGCAGTTGTTCGTTATGCAGCAGATAAAGATGGTCTGGTACGCAAGAATATTATTAAAGAAGTACAGAAGTTTGTTTACGATAATGTAGAAGTGCCGGAAGGTCTTATTGAGAATTCCGGAAGGAAATTAAATCAAGAATTTCAGGAGAAATTGATTGGTCAGATTACGACACATTATGCCAGAAAGTTTTTATTACCAGCACCATTTCGTGCAATATATACAAGTGTGAAATCTCTTGGATATATCTGGAAAGGAATACAGACGCTTGCACAGCGGAAGCTGGAAGTTCCGGTACTTGATGCGACAGCAATCGGAGTATCTATTATTAGAGGCAATTATGATACAGCAAGTTCAGTAATGTTCCTTCTCGGAATTGGAGAGCTGCTAGAAGATTGGACTCACAAGAAATCCGTAGGTGATCTTGCGAGAATTATGTCATTGAACGTAGAAAAGGTGTGGCTAAAGACAGAGGATGGAGAAGTTCTCGTGCCATATTCACAGATTAAGAAAGATGACAGTATTGTAGTGCATATGGGAAATGTTATTCCATTTGATGGTACGGTATCAGCAGGAGAAGCAATGGTTAACCAGGCCTCTCTTACCGGAGAGTCTATGCCGGTAAGAAAGATTTCTCAGGCATCTGTTTATGCGGGAACTGTTGTAGAAGAAGGGGAGATCACTGTTAAAGTAACAGCAGTAGGTGGTAATGGACGTTATGATAAGATTGTTACAATGATTGAAGACTCTCAGAAGTTAAAGTCTGGTCTTGAAGGTAAGGCAGAACATTTAGCAGACAAGCTTGTACCATATACACTTGCAGGAACAGGTCTTGTTTACTTAGCTACGAGAAATGCAACAAAGGCAATCGCTGTTCTTATGGTTGATTTTTCCTGTGCATTAAAACTTGCAATGCCGATTGCAGTGCTGTCTGCTATTCGTGAAGCAAGCCAGCATAACGTAACAGTAAAAGGTGGCAAATACATGGAAGCTGTTGCAGAGGCAGATACGATCGTATTTGATAAAACGGGAACATTAACAAAGGCAGAGCCTACCGTTGCAAAAGTCGTACCATTCGGCGGCAATGATGCAGACGAAATGCTTCGTATGGCAGCATGTATGGAAGAACATTTTCCACATTCTATGGCAAAAGCAGTCGTAGATGCTGCATTAAAGAAAGAACTAGACCATGAGGAAATGCATTCTAAAGTTCAGTATATCGTGGCACATGGTATTTCTACAACAATCGAAGGGAAAACAGCGGTAATTGGAAGTTACCATTTTGTATTTGAAGATGAAAACTGCAAGATTCCAGAAGGAGAAGAAGCGAAGTTTGAAGCTCTTCCAGAAGAGTATTCCCACCTTTATCTTGCATTAGAAGGAACACTTGCTGCGGTAATCTGTATCGAAGACCCACTTCGAGAAGAGGCGGCAGATGTAATTAAAGCACTGAAAAAAGCGGGTGTTTCAAAAGTTGTTATGATGACTGGTGACAGTGAGAGAACTGCTGCGGCTATCGCAAAGCACGTTGGTGTTGATGAATATTATTCTGAGGTACTTCCGGAAGATAAAGCGAACTTTATCACAAAGGAAATAGAAAAAGGAAGAAAGGTTATGATGATCGGTGATGGAATTAATGATTCACCAGCTCTTTCTGCAGCAAGCGTTGGAATTGCTGTAAGTGACGGTGCAGAAATCGCAAAAGAAATTGCAGACATTACGATCAGTGCAGACAGCTTATATGAAGTTGTAGCATTAAAGCAGCTTAGTAATGCTTTATTAAAACGGATTCACACAAACTATCGCTCCATCGTAGCAATTAATTCCAGTCTTATCATACTTGGAGTATCAGGAATATTAGCTCCGACCAGCTCTGCATTATGTCATAATATTTCTACACTACTCATCAGCTTAAAAAGTATGCAGAATTTACTTCCAGAGGAGTAGATTACTATTTA